>NZ_JAODZG010000068.1:0-15268 GCF_029835135.1 Stenotrophomonas sp. GD04145
TCTCAGGCGATCTGCACCACGCGTGCGTTCTGGCACAGCGGGTAGCTGGCCACGAACCCGGCGATCGCATCACGCATCGCCTCGAACGACTGGCCGTACATGTACAGCGCGGTCTCGGTCGGGCCCTGCCACCAGCTGCAGATCTCGCCCAGGCCATCGATGCGTTCGGACAGCTGTTCGAACACATGGTTGGAATCGCATTGTTCGTAGACCTCGTCCGGCAGGTTCTGGCCATCCAGATAGATGCCCAGGCCTTCGGTGACGCCGAAACCGCGGTCGCCGTCCCCGGCGCCCTGCACCTTCGATCCCTTCGGCGCTCCCAGCTGCTCCAGCAGATCGATCAACTTCGGCACACCTGCCACGTCATGAAGCGCCACCTCGATGTCGCCGTACTCGACCTCGCCGTCATCGGAGAGGGCGGTCCCGCCGCCGGTGATTTCGCCCACTTCGGCGGCCTGCAGCAGCGCGTCGAGCGGATCCTCGAACAGCTCGTGGCGATGCTCAGGCTGCAGCCTGGCGTTCAAGGTCACGGTGACATGCAGCGTGGGCTCGGTCATGGGGGCATTCCTGGAAGAGATGCCGCCCATTGTAGAGCCGAGCCCATGCTCGGCTGGGTGTTCCCTCGGGGGGGTCAGATCACCGTCAGGTTGGCGTAGGCCATCACCAGCCACTTGCTGCCGGCGTCGGCGAACTCGACCTGCACGCGGGCGTGGGCGCCGTTGCCTTCGTAATCGGTCACCATGCCTTCGCCGAACTTGGGATGGCTGACCAGCGCGCCGAGCTTGATCGGCGGCAGCTCGATGGCGGCATGCCCCATCACCCGGCTGCTGCCCAGCGACGCGGGACGCGAGACCTGCACCTTCGGCCGCACTTCATGCAGCAGCCCGCGTGGAATCTCACGCAGGAATCGCGAAGGCAGGCTGTAGTTGTCCTGGCCATGGATGCGGCGTGATTCGGCGTAGCACAGCACCAGCTTCTGCCGCGCCCGGGTGATGCCCACATACGCCAGACGCCGCTCTTCCTCCAGCCGGCCGCTTTCTTCCAGCGAACGCGCGCTCGGGAACAGGCCATCCTCCATGCCGGCCAGGAACACCAGCGGGAATTCCAGGCCCTTCGCCGAATGCAGGGTCATCAGCTGCACGCCATCCTCGCCGGCCTGCGCCTGGCCCTCGCCGGCCTCCAGCGCAGCGTAGGCCAGGAACGCCACCAGCTCGTCCATCTCCTCGCCCACTTCCTCGATGTCATCGGCACGCCGCACGAAGCGCGAGGCGACCGAGACCAGTTCGTCGAGGTTGTCGGTGCGCGATTCGGAGTCGAGCGAATTGCGGCTTTCCTTGCTCCAGTGCTCACGCAGCTGCGAGCGCGAGAGCACGTGGTCCACGCGCTCGGCCAGGGTCATGTCCCGGGTCTGCGCCTGCAGTTCGTTGACCAGCACCAGGAATCCCGCCAGTGCGTTGCGCGCACGCGCGGCCAGCGCATTGCCCTGGGTGACCAGCATGGTGGCTTCCCACAGCGAAATGCCCTGCGCTCGTGCTTCGCGCCGCACTTCGTCGAGAGTGCGTTCACCGATGCTGCGGGTCGGCGTGTTCACCGCGCGCTCGAAGGCGGCATCGTCGTTGCGGTTGGAGAGCAGGCGCAGGTAGGCCAGCGCGTCCTTGATCTCGGCGCGTTCGAAGAAGCGCATGCCGCCGTACACGCGGTACGGCACCTGCTCGCTCAGCAGGGCTTCTTCCAGCGCACGCGACTGCGCATTGCTGCGGTAGAGCACGGCCACTTCGGTGTAGCTGCCACCATCGCGCACCCACTGGCGGGCACGTTCGACGATGTAGCGGGCCTCGTCCATCTCGTTGTACGCCGCGTACAGGTCGATCGGCTCGCCGTCACCGCTGTCGGTCCACAGCTGCTTGCCGATGCGATCGGGGTTGTGCGCGATCACCGCGTTGGCAGCACCGAGGATGTTGGCCGTGGAGCGGTAGTTCTGTTCCAGGCGGATGGTCTGCGCGCCCGGGAAATCACGCAGGAAGCCCTGCACGTTCTCCACCTTGGCACCGCGCCAGCCGTAGATGGCCTGGTCGTCGTCGCCGACCACGAACACATGGCCGGACTCCCCGGCCAGCACGCGCACGAAGGCGTACTGGATGGCATTGGTGTCCTGGAACTCGTCCACCAGGATCTCGCGGAAGCGGGCGCGGTAGTGCGCCAGCAGGCCGGGATTGTCACGCAGCAGCTCATGCGCGCGCAGCAGCAGTTCGGCGAAGTCGACCAGGCCGGCACGGTCGCAGCGCGCCTGGTACTCGATGTAGGCCTGGCGCATGGTTTCCAGCCACGCATCGTGCGGCTCGGGCTGGATGTGCTGCGGGCGGCGGCCTTCATCCTTCTGTTCGTTGATCCACCACGCGATCTGCTTGGGCGGATGCTTGCCGTCGTCGATCTCCAGCGCCTGCACCACACGCTTGACCAGCCGCAGCTGGTCGTCCGAATCCATCACCTGGAAACCTTCGGGCAGCTTCGCGTCCTGCCAGTGCAGGCGCAGCAGGCGGTTGGCCAGGCCGTGGAAGGTACCGATCCACATGCCACGGCTGCCATGCGGCAGCTGTGCGTCGATGCGGTGGCGCATCTCGCCGGCGGCCTTGTTGGTGAAGGTCACCGCGAAGATGCCATGGGTCGGCACGCCTTCGACTTCATGCAGCCAGGCGATGCGGTGGGTAAGTACGCGGGTCTTGCCGGAACCGGCACCGGCCAGCACCAGGTGGTGGCCGGGGGGAGCGGAGACGGCTTCGCGCTGGGCCGGGTTCAGGCCATCAAGCAGGTGGGAGACATCCATGCCCCCATTTTACGGCATCGCCGTCGCGGCTCCTGCGACCACCTGGGTGGCCAGTGCCTGTGCCTGCTGGCGCAGTTCAGGCACCGCCAGGCTTTCCCACAGGCTGCCGATGCGCAGGCTGCCGAGTACGCCCAGCCGCGCCTGCGGCTGGCCGCCGGCGCTGCGCACGCGGTCGCCGGGCACCGTGCTGTCCAGGCCCAGCCCATGCGGCCCGGGACGGGCCAGGCCATCGGCCTGAAGCTGCTGCACCAACGGATTGCGCAACGCGGTGGCGCGGGTCTCCACACCGGTGGCGTTGATCACACCCCCGATCGTCCACTGCTGCGGGTGTCCGGCCGCATCGTGGCCCGACAGCTGCAGCGCATCGCCCTCACGCCAGACCCGATCCAGGCGTGCGCGATGCACGCGCAGCTGACCGCTGGCCTGCAATGCGCGCAACTGTGCATCGACCTCTTCGGCGATGCGATGGCGATGTACATCCCAGTAGCGCACCACATGGCGCAGGAACCGCCGCTGGTCGGCCTCGTCGAGGCTGCACCACAGCGCCTGTCCATGCGGACGGAGGCGGTCCATCACGCCCTGCCAGGGCAGGCCATCCGCCTCGGCCCGGCGCACCTGCCGGCGCAGCGTGCGCAGGCGCTGGCGCAGCGTCATCGGCAGCAGGGGGGCAGGGTCGAAATCAGGCAGGCCCGCGTGCGCGTGCGGCAGCGGCAGCAGGCCGTGACGGGAAATCACATGCAGCGGGCCGGTGTGACCGGCCGCGACCAGCGCCAGCACCGTATCAGCCATGCTCAGACCGGAACCGACGATGGCCAGCGCGTGCGCGCCTGCCAACGCGCGCACGCCGTCGTAGTCCCAGGCTTCGACCACGGTGTCGGCAGGCAGTCCATCGGCACCGGCCACCGGCAGCGGACGCATGCTGTTGCCGGTGGCGAGCACCCCCTGCGCGGCATGCCATGTGTGGCCATCGCCCAGCTGCAGGCGGTAACCGGAGTCATCCGGGGTGAGGCCCCGCACCGGCTGCGCGATCACCTGCAGCTGCGCCGGGCTGGCCGCAACCGCCTCCTGCAGACGCTGCTGCAGGTACGCGGCGAAATGATGGCGGCCGACATAACGCTCGCCCAGCACCTCGCGCGTCTCGCCCGGGTAGGCGTTGACGGCCATCAGGTAATCGAGGAAGTCAGCCGGCTGCTCGGCGAACGCACTCATTTTCGCCGCCGGCACATTCAGCAGGTGCTCCGGCCACGGCGTGGCATAGGCGATGCCCTGGGCCAGCTGCGAGGCGGGTTCGAAGATGGCCAGCGCCAGTGGCGACCGGGCCTGGCGCAGCACCTGGATCGCCACCAGCACCCCAGCCGCACCACCACCGATGATCGCCAGGTCCAGTTCGCCATTACACGGTGAATCAGTCATGTGCCGATTGTAGGCCATCGGCCATGACGGGCCGGAGTGCCGCCGCGTGCGCAATGATCGAGACCGCTCGAGCTCCGGCGCACCGGTTCACATCAACGCGTCGGCCAGGCGTGCGATGCCTTCGCGGCTGCGGCGCCAGGCAGGACGCTTGCGCCACTGCTGCAGATCGAGCTGGCGCGACTGGCGCAGGTAATCGTCTTCAATGGCACACAGCTGCGTCACCAGCACGCGGTCGTAGCAGACCAGACCGATCTCGGCATTCAGCGCGAACGAGCGGATATCCATGTTGATCGAGCCGAGCACCGCGATGTCTTCATCCACGCTCATGTGCTTGGCGTGCAGGAACTGCGGCTCGTACAGGGCAATGCGCACGCCACAGCGCAGCAGCTCGTCGTAGTAGGCCTCCTGCGCCCAGGCGGTCAGCCGCTGGTTGTTGCTGGCCGACAGGATCAGCTGCACCTGCACCCCGGACAGCGCGGCGATGCGCAGCGCGCTCAGGGTCGCTTCGTCCGGCACGAAGTACGGGGTGACCATCACCAGCCGCCGGCGGGCCAGATGGATCAGTGCGGCGACGGCATCACGCGCGTTGCTGTACGGATAGGCCGGCCCGCTGGGCAGCAGCTGGGTGGCAACATCGTCGCTGCACTCGGGTACGTCGGCAATGACGTCCAGGCGCTGGCCGGTCTCGATGTACCAGTCGCTGGCGAACACGGCTTCCAGGTGTGCCACCGCCGGGCCGCGCACACGCGCCACCAGCTCGCGGTTGGGATGGCCTGGCACGAACTCCGGCCGTGCCAGGTTCTGCGAACCGATGTAGCCCACTTCGTTGTCGATCACCGCAATCTTGCGATGGTTGCGCAGGTCCATGCGGCCGCTGCGGCGCCAGCGCAGCCCGCCGGGCAGCATCGCCCGCACTTCGATATCGCGCGCCTGCAGGCGCTTGCGGTAGGCGCGCAGGCCACGCTTGGCGCCCACCGCGTCCAGCAGCACCCTGCACTGCACGCCACGGGCGGCGGCACGCTGCAGCGCCTCGACGATGGCCTCGCCCACCGAATCGTCGAACATCAGGTAGTACAGCAGGTGCACGCGGTCTTCGGCCTGGTCGATGTCGGCGATGAGCGTGTGCAGCGATTCGTCGTAATCGGTGAGCAGATCGACGGCGTTGCCGTGCACCGGCATGAAATCGCCCTGGCGCTGCACCAGCGGCACGATTTCCGCACTGGCCGTATCCGGTTCCGGCTTCCAGCGCAGGCGGCGCTGCAGTGCCTGCTCTTCGCGGATGACCTGCGAGGCCTCGGCCTGGCGGCGGATGCGCTCGCGCGACAGCCACGGGTGGCCGAACAGCAGATACAGCGGCAGGCCCAGCAGCGGCACGAAACCGACCAGCAGCAGCCAGCTGCGGGCCGCGCCCGGCGTGGTGCGGGTCGGAATCCAGCACAGCGCGACCAGCCGGATCAGCCAGTCGATCAGCAGCAGATACGATCCCAGCAACCACTCAACCAGCATCGCGTCGTCCGTCGGCAGGTGATGGGCCATTCTGCCCAGCAGGGTGTGTAGAGTCGAGCTTGCTCGACTGCCTCAGCGCAGCCGGGCACGGGCTCGGCTCTACAAGGGAGGGCGGGCTTCAATGCCGCACCGGCACCTCGCTCAGCTGGCGAACCGATTCGGCGTGGCGGCGGCCGTTGAGCGCCATGCAGGCAATGGCCTGCGCCGCCCGCTCCAGCTGTGCATCCGGCAGCGGCGAGGAGATACCCTTGCTCAGCGCCAGATGGTGGTCGCACAGCAGCAGCGCCATGCCTTCGATGCCTTCCAGCATGCGCTGCAGGCGCAGCCAGCCCAGTTCCAGGTCCTGCCGGTGTGATGGGGTGTTCATGCAGCCTCCTTCAACGGATCTGGCCACCGGTGAAGGTGGCGGACGATGCGTGGTTGCAATACCGGGGAACAAGCAACGGGAACAAACCGGCGGGCACACGGCCCCCACGCACCGCCCGCCAGAAGGCAGAGCGGGTCGCCAGCCGCTGCAAAAGCAGGGGCAGCGGCTGGCGAATTTACCGTTACTCGATTCCTCGGGATTGCAAGCCCGACCGCTGCAGATGCAGCGGCTTGCCATCATGGACACAGCGAAGCCAGTGATTCCAATTGATTTGGATCGCGCGAACTGCCGGAACCGGTAGGAAGAATCACTTATCGCATTCGGCCCATGATTCCGCGCACTGCGCCATAGGCGACAGCCTGCGCAGGGAGTACGGCCGTGCCGGCCAAGGGCCGACACCCACCAGACCAGACGACAGGCAAGAAAAAACCCGCCACAAGGGCGGGTTTCTTCGCGGGGACCAGCAATCCGTGCGGATTACTTGATCTTGCCTTCCTTGTACAGGACGTGCTTGCGCACGACCGGATCGTACTTCAGGAATTCCATCTTCCCCGGGGTGTTCTTCTTGTTCTTGTCCGTGGTGTAGAAGTGGCCGGTACCGGCCGAGGAAATCATACGGACCTTATCGCGCTTGCCTGCCATGATGCTTTACTCCTCAGACCTTTTCGCCGCGCGCACGCAGCTCAGCCAGAACGGAATCGATGCCGTTCTTGTCGATGGTGCGCAGTGCATGCGCGGAAACACGAAGCTTGACCCAGCGGTTCTCGCTGGCCACCCAGAAACGGCGCTCGTGCAGATTGGGCAGGAAACGACGACGGGTCTTGTTGTTGGCGTGCGAGACGTTGTTACCCGTCTGCACTCGCTTGCCGGAAACCTGGCATACGCGGGACATTGCGCACCTCGATAGTAGTTGTTGTCAGCCCGTAGCCCGGGAGACGGCGGCCTCGGTGGTTGCCCACCACACGTCAAGAGAATCAAAGGGTTACGCTGGCGTTGGGCGGCCGGGGACGTGCTCCCGGGGGCGCCGCCCGGCACGAAACCGGACACAGCGAGCCGCGCATTATGCATGCAATCAAGGCCTTGCGCAAGTTACCCACAGGAGCGGCCGGGCGTGGGCTCGGCCCTGCGGGTCCATCACCCCAGCGCTTCCACCACCCAGTCGATGAATACCCGCAGGCGCTGGCTCATGTGCCGGTTCGGCGCAAACATGACGTGCATCGGCATCGACGGCAGCTGCCAGGCCTGCAGCAGCGGCAGCAGTTCACCGCGTGCCACGTGCGGCTCGGCCATGTAGCTGGGCAGGGCGACCACGCCCAGCCCGGCCAGGCCGGCGGCGAGGTAGGCATTGCCGTCATCGAAGCCGACCGTATGGCGGCCCTGCACCTGGACGGTCTCATCGCCGCGCCGCGCGGCGAAGACCCGCGCCCGCCCGCTGCGTGGGCTGAGCAGCCCAACCATGTGGTGCTGCGGTCCCTCCAGCGCGCGCGGATGCTCCGGCAGACCAAAGCGCTGCACGTAGTCCGGGCTGGCGTGGAAGCCGATCGGCAGCTCGCCCAGCGGCCGTGCCACCAGGGCCGGGTCGGCCGGGGTGCCGCCACGGATCACGCAGTCGACGTTGTCGGCGATGACGTCGACCTCGCGGTCGCTGACGCCGATGTCCAGCTGGATCTCGGGGTAGCGCGCCTGGAAGTCCGGCAGTGCCGGCACCAGCCGCAGCCGCGCATAGGGCCCGGGCACGTCGATGCGCAGGCGGCCGCGCGGCTGCACGGCGGCATCGCCCAGGCCACCCTCGACCTCTTCCAGCTCGGCCAGCAGGCGGGCAATGCGGGGGTAGTAGGCCGCACCATCGGCGGTGACGCTGACCCGCCGCGTGGTGCGGTTGAGCAGACGCAGACGCAGGTGCGCTTCCAGCTGCTGCACCAGCTGGGTCACCGTGGTGCGACTGATCTGCAGGGTCGTCGCGGCACGGGTGAAGCTGCCGGTCTCCACCACACGGGCAAAGGCGCGCATGGCCTCGAAGCGGTCCATCGGCGATCCGATTGTTTGGGTTGTGCGATCAATCTAGTCCGATCGTCGCCGTATATCCAGACAACAATCGCGAGCAGGATGGCGGTTCTTCCCATCAGGCCCTTCCCATGTCACACCGCGATGTCGTTTTTCCCGTTGGCCGCCAGGCCCTGTATGACCGCAACCGCTACTCTCCGGCGATCCGGTCCAATGGCTTCCTGTTCGTCTCCGGGCAGGTCGGCAGCCGCGAGGATGGCTCGCCCGAGCCGGACTTCGAGGCGCAGGTCCGCCGCGCCTTCGACAATCTCAATGCCGTGCTGGCCGCCGCGGGCTGCACGTTCGATGACGTGATCGACGTGACCGTGTTCCTGGTCGATCCGGAGAAGAACTTCGAGATGGCCTGGGCGATCGTGCCCGAGTACTGGGGAGAGGCACCCCACCCCACCCTGACCGGCATCGGCGTGACCTGGCTGTACGGCTTCCAGTTCGAGATCAAGGTGATCGCGAAACTGCCTGCAGACCGGTAGTGCCGACCAAGGTCGGCACCCACTTGGGCAGGAGATGGGTGCACCGATCAGGGCAGGAGGTCGGCACTCATCAGAGCACGTGCGCGGCCCAGCTGAACGGGAGATTCCGACGAATTCCCGAAGTGGCCATTGATATTGTATCCGGCGAAAACCGCTTGCTAGCCTCCCCTCCATGCGCCGGATCGCCCGCCACCTACGCTCGTACCTGCTGATGCTGCTGATGGCGGCATTCGTGGTCGTGCCGGTGGCCGACGCGCTGGCGTGCGCGGTGGAACCGCATGCCAGCGTGGCACATGTGGAGTCGGCGGCCGATGACACCGCAGGCGACAGTGACAGCAAGCACACCGGTGCCTGCACGCATAACCACTGCCACCATTCCACCTCCAGCCTGCCGGCGAACACCTTCGCCGCCTTCGATGCGCCGCTGCCGGCGCGCTGGATGACGGCCGGCGATGCGACGGCCTACGCCGTCGCCCAGGATGAACTGACGCGTCCCCCCCGGGCGTGAGCTGAGCGCGTCCCGCTGCTGCGGGCTCCCGTTTCACTCACAACCGGAATCCCCCTATGTCGATCCTGACACCACGGTCGCCGCGTGCGGCCGGGCTGGTCGTCGCCGTGTTGCTGGGCCTGGCCCCGGCGGCATCGGTGATGGCGCAAGCTGCTCCTTCCTACGACACCCTGCTTGAACGACTGGACCAGCTGCCCGGCGCCCGTGTGGGCTCGGCGCTGGCCGAGGCTGCCGACGCCCGCGCCGACCAGGCCCGTGCGCTGCCCAATCCTTCCCTTTCCTGGTCGGCCGAGAACGCGTGGGGCACCGGCTCCTACGGCGGCATGGGCAAGGCCGACAGTGTGCTCAGCCTGTCCCAGCCGCTGGAGGTCTGGGGCCAGCGCGGCGCGCGCGTACGTGCCGCCCGTGCCGAGGCCCAGGCCGCCAATCTGCGTGGCGCGCAAAGCCGCAGTGATGTTGCCGGCCAGCTGGCCGCGGCCTACGCACAGGCAGAGAGCGCATTGCGCCGCTACACCCTGGCCGAAGAGGCGCTGGCCCTGACCCGCGACGATGCCAAGGCCGTCAATGCCATGGTCAGGCAAGGGCGTGAACCGCAACTGCGTGCGGTGCAGGCGCAGAGCGAGGTGGCCAATGCCAGCGCCGCGCTGGACGAGGCGCAGGCCTTCCGCGACGCCGCGCTGGCGCGCCTGGCCGGCGCCGCGCTGCTGGATTCGCCGGTGCAGTCGATCGACAGCAGCCTGCTCGACCGCGCACCTCCGCTGCCACGCGGCGCCACCGATGCCGCACTCGCGGTGCGTATCGCCGAAGCCGAAGCCGATGCGGCCGGCCGGCTGGTGGACGTCGAGCGCAAGCGGGCGCTGCCCGACCTGAGCCTGACCGCCGGACAGACCCGCTTCCGCGAAGGCGGCGAACGCGCTTACACGCTCGGCGTCAGCCTGACCGTGCCGTTGTTCGACCGCAACCGGGGCGGCATCCGTGCCGCCAGTGCCGACCAGCGCGCGGCCGAAGCCCGCCTGGACCAGCAACGTCGCGACAGCGAGGCCGGACGGCTGTCGGCCATTGCCGGGCTGAAGGCTGCCAGCAGCCGCACCCGCGCCGCCGATGAAAGCGCGGTGGCGGCCGAGGAAGCCTATCGGCTGGCCCGCGTCGGCTTCGATGCCGGACGCATCTCGCAGCTGGAACTGCGCAGCACGCGCAGCGCGCTCATTGCCGCCCGCGGCACCGCGGTGGATGCACGCCTGTCGCGCGTCGCCGCGGAAATCGATCTTGCCCGCCTCGAGGGGCGCGCACCCTTTATGGAGGCCCCATGACACTGTCCCGTTCCTTTTCCCTGCTTGGCGGCGTCGTGCTGGCCGTTCTCCTCGCCGGCTGCGCCGGCAACGCACAGACACCGGAAACAGCCGATGCCACTGCAGCCACAGCCGGCAGCGATGACGGCCACGGCCACGCAGCCGACAGCCCGGACGCCAAGGCCGAGGCTACCAAGGCACCGGCCGACGCCGACGAAGGCGTGGTGCAGCTGACGCCGGAACAGATCAAGGCGTCCGGTATCGAAGTGGTGGCCGTCGGACGCGGTGGTGGCGGCTCCACCCGCCTGTCGGGCCGTGTCGAACCATCGGTTGGCGCACGTGCCTCGGTGGCGTCCACCGTGAGCGGTCGCGTCGAACGTGTGCTGGTGGCACCAGGCACAGCGGTGAAGCAGAACCAGGCCCTGGCGATCGTGGTCAGCGGCGAAGCCGCCGTGTTCCGCGCCAACGCTCTGGCCGCATCGGCCGAAGCCGAGGCGGCACGCCTGGCCTACGGCCGCGACAAGGCGCTGGTCGAACAGGGCGTGGTCGCCCGCCAGGAGCTGGAAGCATCGCGCGCCCGTTCGCTGGCCGCACAGGCGCAGGCGACTGCCGCACAGGCGCAGGCCGCGGCCAACGGTGCGCCCGATGCCAGTGGCCGCGTGCGCATCACCAGCCCGGTGAGCGGCATCGTCGGCAACGTCCAGGTCACTCCAGGTGGCGTGGTCGCCGCAGGCAGCGCGGTGGCCGATGTCGCCGATCCGGCGATGAACGAGCTGGTGTTCACCGCACCGCCTGCGCTGGCCGCGCAGGTCACCCCGGGCATGACGCTGGAGGTCACGGTGCCGGGCGGCAGCTTCACCGCCACGGTCACCGGTTCTGCGGCTGACGTGCGCCAGCAGGGCGGCGTGGCGGTCATCCGCGCGACGCCGGTGGAGGCGGCCTTGCCGCCGGCCGGTTCGCCGGTGTCGGCCAGGGTGGTCACCGAAGGCCGGGACGGTGCACTGAGCGTGCCAGCCGATGCCGTGCAGAACGTCGACGGCAGCAGCGCCGTGTTCGTCGCCGTGGAAGGCGGTTTCAAGGCACAGCCGGTGCTGGCCGGCCGTCGTGCCGGTGATCGCATCGAGATCCTCGGTGGACTGAGCGGCAACGAGCGCATCGTCGGCACCAATGCCTTCCTGCTCAAGGCCGAACTGGCCAAGGGCGAAGCCGAGCACGGCCACTGAGGAGGCGACCATGTTCAAGCTCATCATTGAATCAGCGGTGCGCTTCCGCTGGCTGGTGGTGTTCCTGGCGGCGCTGATCGCGGCCTGGGGCCTGTTCCAGCTGGGCAAGCTGCCGATCGACGCCGTGCCGGACATCACCAACCGCCAGGTGCAGATCAACACGGTGGCACCTGCGCTGACACCGGAACAGATCGAGCGGCAGGTGACCTACCCGCTGGAAACCGCGCTGGCCGGCATTCCCGGCCTGACCACCACCCGTTCGCTGTCGCGCAACGGCTTCTCCCAGGTCACCGCGATCTTCACCGACGCGACCGACATCTACTTCGCCCGCCAGCAGGTGGCCGAGCGCATGCGTGAAGCGGCGGAAGATCTGCCCGATGGCGCATCGCCGCTGCTGTCGCCGGTCACCACCGGCCTGGGCGAGGTGCTGATGTGGACGGTGGACTTCACCCCGTTCGATCCCGCCCGGCTGGCCAGACCGGGGGATGCGGGCTGGCAGGCCGGCGAGGTCTACCGGACGCCGGAGGGCAGCCTGCTGCGCACGCCGGAAGAACGCGCCACCTACCTGCGTACGGTGCAGGACTGGATCATCGCGCCGCAGATGCGCTCCAGCCCGGGATTGGCCGGCGTCGATACGGTCGGCGGGTACGTGAAGGAGTACGGCGTGCACCCGGACACTGCCAGGCTTGCTGCGCATGGCCTGGGCCTGGCCGACCTGGTCACGGCACTGCAGCGCGCCAACGTGCAGGCGGGTGCCGGTTTCGTGCAGCGTGCCGGCGAAGGCCTGGTGGTACGTGCGGACGGCCTGGCACTGACCACTGATGATCTGGCGCAGGCCCCCGTTGCGACCCGCAACGGCGTGGTGGTGCGCGTGGCCGACGTGGCCGATGTCGATCTCAGCCGTGCACCGCGCCTGGGCGCGGCCAGCCGCAATGGTCACGAGGCCGTGCTCGGTACCGCCCTGATGATCGCCGGTGGCAACAGCCGCACCGTCGCGCAGGCGGCAGCGGCGCGCCTGGAGCAGGTCAACAGGTCGTTGCCGGCCGACATCGTGGCCGTGCCGGTGCTGGACCGCAGCGTGCTGGTGAACTCCACCATCAGAACCGTGGCAAAGAACCTCACCGAAGGTGCGCTGCTGGTGGTGGTGGTGCTGTTCCTGCTGCTGGGCAACCTGCGCGCGGCAACCATCACCGCGCTGGTGATTCCGCTGTCGTTCCTGTTCGCCGTGATCGGCATGAACCGCTTCGGCATCAGCGGCAATCTGATGAGCCTGGGTGCGCTGGATTTCGGCATCCTGGTGGACGGTGCAGTGATCGTGATCGAGTCGACGCTGCTGATGCTGGGCCAGCGCCGCGCCGAACTGGGCCGTGCGCTGACCGCGATGGAGCGTCTGCGCGTGGCGGCGGAGTCGGCGCGGAAGATGGCGCGTCCAGCGGCGTTCGGCCAGTTGATCATCCTGCTGGTGTTTGCGCCGATCCTGACCCTGGAAGGCGTGGAAGGAAAAACGTTTCATCCGATGGCCGCCACGTTCATGCTGGCTCTGGTGGGTGCCTTCCTGTTCTCCTTCACCTTCGTGCCGGCCATGGCTGCGCTGCTGGTGCGCGAGCCGAAGCTGAAGGAAAGCGGGGCGCACGCCGATGACGGCGAACACGAAACACGCCTGATCCGCGTGCTGCGCGCACGCATCGAACCGGCGATCCGCAAGGCGGTGGACCACCCGCGCTCGGTGCTGGCCGGCGCGGTGATGATGGTGGTGGTGGGCATCGGTTCGTTCTCGCTGCTGGGCCGCGAATTCATGCCGACGCTGGATGAGGGCAATGTGGCGATGCAGGCGTTGCGCGTACCGTCGACCTCGCTGGAGCAGTCGCTGGCGATGCAGCTGGCGCTGGAAAAGGCGATTGCCGGGCAACCGGAAGTGGAAACCGTGTTTTCGCGCACCGGTACCGCTGAAGCCGCGATCGACCCGATGCCAACCAACATCTCCGACAGCGTGATCGTGCTGAAGCCGCGCAAGGAGTGGCCCGATCCGACGCTGGACAAGGAGGCGCTGGTGGCGCGCTTCGAGGCGCTGGCCGGGCAGCAGCTGGGCAACAGCTTCGAGTTCAGCCAGCCGATCGAGCTGCGCTTCAACGAGCTGATCTCCGGCGTGCGCACCGACCTGGCGGTGATGATCTTCGGCGATGACTTCAGCCAGCTGCAGAAGGTGGCCGACCAGGTCGCGTTGAAGCTGCGTGCGGTGGACGGTGCGGCTGACGTGCGGGTGGAGCAGATTTCCGGCCTGCCGACCCTGAACGTGAAGATCGACCATGTCGCCGCCGCGCAGTACGGGCTGACCGCTGCGGACGTAAGCGATGCACTGGCCACCGGCATCGGTGGCACGGCGGCCGGCAAGATCTTCGAGGGCGACCGACGCTTCGACGTGGTGGTGCGGCTGGACGATGCCGCGCGCAACGATCCGGACCAGCTGTCATCGCTGCCGATCGCCACACCGGCCGGGCTGGTCATTCCGCTGTCCTCGGTGGCCCGCATCACGGTCAGCGAGGGGCCGAACCAGATCAGCCGCAACAATGGCAGCCGCCGGGTGGTGGTGCAGGCCAACGTGCGCGGCCGCGACCTGGGCGGCTTCGTCGGCGAAGCGCAGGCAGCGGTGGCCGACGTGGCGCTGCCGCCGGGCGCCTATCTCACCTGGGGTGGCCAGTTCGAGAACCTGCAGCGCGCGGAAAAGCGCCTGGCAACGGTGGTACCGGTCGTGTTCCTGCTGATCGGCAGCCTGCTGTTCATGGCCCTGCGCAGTGGCAAGGAAGCCGTGCTGGTGTTCAGCTGCGTGCCGCTGGCGCTGGTCGGCGGCATTCTCGCCCTGCTGCTGCGTGGCATGCCCTTCTCGGTATCGGCTGCGGTCGGCTTCATCGCCGTGTCCGGCGTGGCCACGCTGAACGGCCTGGTGTTGATGCAGGCCATCCGCGAGCGGCTCGATGCCGGTGACCTGCCCCTGCAGGCGGCAATCAACGGTGCCGCCAGCCGGATCCGCGCGGTGCTGACCACGGCACTGGTGGCGATCGTCGGCTTCATTCCGATGGCGATCGCCAGTGGCTCCGGTGCGGAGGTGCAGAAACCGCTGGCGACGGTGGTGATCGGTGGCCTGATCACGGCGACCGCGCTGACCCTGCTGGTGCTGCCGACCTTCGCTGCGCGCGTGGCCAGGCCTCGGCCGGCCAACGTGGCCGGCACGTCGCACTGAGGCCCTTCTGGCCCGGCAGGGATGTACCTGCCGGGTCGATCACCTGCAAGGAGACGTTGCATGACCACACCGCAGGACCGCACCCGCCACCTGGTCCAGGCCGGCGCCTTCCTGATCGAACTGGCCGACAACGCCGGACTGCCGATGGATATCCGGGCCGAAGCGCATCGCCTGCTGCGTCACTACCCTACGGTCAGCGAGATCCGGATGATGGCGCAGCTGGAGAACAATACGGCGATCTTCAAGGTGCCGTTGATCGCCGACGCCTTCGAGCGCGAATGGGTGGATCGCTACACGCGCGGTGCGCATCGATGAAGACGCGGCGGGGCCGGGGTTCCTGGAGGAAGCCCGGCCCCGTCTGCCGCG
>NZ_JAODZG010000069.1:0-11545 GCF_029835135.1 Stenotrophomonas sp. GD04145
GCGCCGGGCCATGCCCGGCGAGCGCAGCGGCGCATCAGAGCCGGTCGATCGCGGTAGCGCCGGGCCATGCCCGGCGAGCGCAGCGGCGCATCAGGGCCCGATCAGTACCCCGCCGCAGTGAACGCGTCGAGCACCACATCGCGCAGCGCATCAGGCAGCGCCTCGATGTCCATCGCGCGATCATCCAGGTGCAGCCGTGGGTCCAGGCTGCTGATGCGGTCCTGGGCCAGCGCCTGCAGCCACAGCAGCACGCAGATCACGAACTCGCGCTCGTGCCCCGGGTGCAGGTGGCCGGCACCGCGTTCGATCACCTCGAACGGGTACCACTCCTGCTCATCGTTGAGGATGCCGCCCTGCTGCATGAGCACCTGCAGCTGCTGCAGATGGCGCCGGGCATCATCGCCGGGATCGCACAATGTGGCGATCCAGGACAACTCCTCCGCGCTGGCAGACAGCGCCAGCGACCGGGCCGGCAACGCGGTTGCAACCTGAGCCAGACCTTCCATGTGGGGCCTCTATCGGCATGTTCCGCTGCGGACTCCCCCGCAGCCAGAGCTTCCGCGCGACCCCGTAAGGCCGACGTGAATGATCGGCGCGCCCCCCTTGTCTGCGGCTCCGGCCAGCGCCATATCCACTGGGCTGCCCGCTCCTCGGGCCCGTAACTGGAGATCTGCCGTGACCGCTGCCAACCCCCTGCTCGATTTCTCCGGCCTGCCCCGCTTCGAGGCGATCCGCCCCGAGCACGTGGCGCCGGCGCTGGACGTGCTGCTGGCCGAGGCCGAGGCCGCCGTCAACGCAGCTGAGCAGGTGCAGCCGGTCCGCTGGGACACCTTCGTGGTCCCGCTGGACGATGCCACCGAGCGGCTGTGGCGCGCCTGGGGCCTGGTCGGCCACCTGCAGGGCGTGGTCAACACGCCGGAACTGCGCGAGGCCTACAACAGCAACCTGCCGCGGGTGACCCGCTTCGCCAGTGCGCTGGGCCAGAACCTGGCGCTGTACCGCCAGTACCAGGCATTGGCCACCGGCCCGGAGGCGGGGTCGTTCGATGAGGCCCGGCGCAAGGTGCTGGACAATACGCTGCGCGACTTCCGCCTGGGGGGCGCGGAGCTGGCGCCGGACGCCCAGCAGCGGTTCGCCGCGATCAAGGAAGAACTGTCGGCGCTGTCCGCGAAGTTCTCGCAGAATGTGCTGGACGCCACCGATGCGTGGTCGTTGATCGTGGAAGACGAAGCACGCCTGGCCGGCGTGCCGGACGACGTGAAGGCTGCCGCGCGTGCGGCAGCGGCGAACGATGGCAGGGACGGTTGGAAGTTGACGCTGCAGATGCCGTGTTACCTGCCGGTACAGACCTGGGCCGAAGATCGTGACCTGCGCGAGATCCTGTACCGGGCCAGCGCGCAGCGCGCTTCCGAATTCGGCGATGACGCGTTGGACAACAGCGGCAACATCGACCGCATCCTGGCCCTGCGGGCCGAACTGGCCGCACTGCTCGGCTTTGATTCCTACGCCGACTACTCGGTGGCCACCAAGATGGCGCAGGACCCGGCCGAAGTGCTGGGCTTCCTGCGTGACCTGGCGTCGCGCGCCAAGCCGTTCGCGGCCAGGGACCGTGCCGAACTGGAGCAGTTCGCGCGTGACCACCTGGGCATCGACAGCCTGCAGGCCTGGGACCTGGCGTTCGCGGCCGACCGCCTGAAGCAGGCGCGCTACAGCTATTCCGAGCAGGAGGTGAAACAGTACTTCACCGAGCCGAAGGTGCTGGGTGGACTGTTCTCGGTGATCGAGCAGCTGTATGGCCTGCGCGTGCAGGAGGACAGCGCGCCGGTCTGGCACGAGGACGTACGCTTCTTCCGCCTGGTCGATGCGCAGGACGCGCTGGTAGGCCAGTTCTACCTGGATCTGTACGCGCGTGAGGGCAAGCGCGGCGGTGCGTGGATGGACGATTGCCGCAACCGGCGCGAGCGTGCCGATGGCAGCGTGCAGACGCCGCTGGTGTATCTGGTGTGCAACTTCGGTCGCGGTGCCAGCGGCAGGCCGGCTACGTTCAGCCACAATGAAGTGACCACGCTGTTCCATGAAATGGGCCACGGCCTGCACCAGCTGCTGACCCGGATCGGTGAGCTGGGCGTGGCCGGCATCAATGGCGTGGAATGGGATGCGGTGGAGCTCCCCAGCCAGTTCATGGAGAACTTCTGCTGGGAATGGGACCACCTGCAGCGCATGACTGCGCACGTGGAGACGGGTGAACCGCTGCCACGTGCGCTGTATGAGCGCATGCTGGCCGCGCGCAATTTCCACAGCGGCATGGCGACTGTCCGCCAGCTGGAGTTCGGTCTGTTCGACATGCTGCTGCACAGCCAGTTCGAGCCTACGCAGGACAGTGTGCTGGCACTGCTGGAGCGCGTGCGCGGCGAAGTGGCGGTGAATCATCCGCCAGCCTGGAACCGCTTCCCGCATCAGTTCAGCCACATCTTCGCCGGTGGCTATGCGGCCGGCTACTACAGTTACAAATGGGCCGAGGTGCTCAGTGCCGATGCCTATGCGGCGTTCGAGGAAGCACCGCAGGCATTGGCCGCGACCGGTGCACGTTTCCGCGACGAGATCCTCTCGCGCGGGGGGAGCCGTCCAGCGGCCGAGAACTTCAAGGCCTTCCGTGGCCGTGCGCCGCAGATCGATGCGCTGCTGCGCCATTCGGGCATGGCGTAAGCCGCTCTGGTAGGTGCCAACCTTGGTTGGCACTTCCTGGCAATGGTGCGGACCAAGGTCCGCACCCACCGGAAAGCGGTGCTCTATTCGGCGTAGATCATCTTCCGGGTCATGCCGCCGTCGACGATGAAATCCTGGCCGGTGGTGAATCCGGACAGCGGCGACAGCAGGTACACCGCCAGCGCGCCGATGTCTTCCGGGCGGCCGACGCGGCCGACCGGATGCTGTGCGTGGTCGATGGCCGAATACTCGGGCGCATGGCGCCGGGAGGGCGCCTGCCACTCGCTGGTGCCGATCCAGCCCGGACTGATGCTGTTCACCCGTACATCCGGTCCGGCGCTGATTGCCAGCGCGTGGGTGAATGCCACCAGTCCGCCCTTGGCCGCGGCATAGGCTTCGCTATGGGCTTCGGACTGCCGGGCGCGGGTCGAGGCGATGTTGATGATGGCGCCGGCGCCACCGGATGACAGTGCCGGCAGGGCATGCCGGCTGCACAGGAAAGCGCCATGCAGCGATGACAGGCGGCGCTGCCATTCGTCCCACGCCATGTCCTGCAGCGGCGTACCGTGCGCACCGGCGATGCCGGCATTGTTGACCAGGCCATCGACGCCGCCAAACCGCTGCACCGCCGTGGCGATGAACGCGCGCACGCTGGCTTCGTCGGTGATGTCCAGGGGCTGGAACGCCGCATCGTCATCGCGCTGCCATTCGGCCAGGCAGGCGTGGCCGGCTTCCGTATCCAGATCACCGATCAGCACGCGGCCGCCGGCACCGAGCACGGCCTGGGCGATGCCGCGGCCGATGCCATTGGCGCCACCGGTGACGAGCACCACCTTGCCCGCCAGCGGCGCGGCAGGCCAGGCAGCGATCGGCGGAGCCGCGCTCATGACAGGTCTTCGCCACGCAGGCGGCGATGCCAGCCGTCCACGCCGATGCGGTCGAGCGTCTGGATGTTGCGCTCGACGATCACGTCCGGATCGGGGAATGCGTCCACCGCGCGTGCCACGCTGTCCTCGCGCAGCAGGTGCAGCGTGGGATAGGGCGCGCGGTTGGTGTAATTGCTGGCGTCGTTGGCGGCCACGCCTTCGAACTGGTAGTCCGGATGGAAGCTGGCCACCTGCAGGATGCCCTGCAGATCGAGCGCCTCGATCGCCGCGTCGGCGTTGTCGAGGAAGTCGTTGTAGTCCAGGAAATCCGTCAGCACCTGCGGGTGCACGATCAGGGTGGTGTCGATCTGCTCGGCCGGCGTGTCCCGCAGCAGCACCAGTTCCTCGGCCAGCTGTTCGACCAGTGCTTCGGGGGTGGTGGCATCACTGAGCACGAAGCGGACCTGGTCCTTCACATATACGGCCTTGGCGAACGGACACAGGTTCAGGCCGATGACGATGCGCTCCAGCCACAGGCGGGTGGCGGCGATCGGGTCGTCGGTGGGCAGGGCGATATCGGTCATGGCGGGCACATCGGCGGGCGAGGTCGCCATTGTAGGCAGTGTGCCGCCGCTGCGCTGTTCACTGTGCAGGAACTGGACAGTCGCCATGCTGCAAATCCCCGCCGATTCAAGCCTTTGCAGGCCACCGGCAGATGGCCGATTGCCTGCTGCGGGCGGTAGGCGTGGAATGGACGCACGACACAGGAGGACACCCATGACTGCATCTTCTCCGTGGCTGCCGGACGCCCTTTGGGCCGGCGCCCTCTTCGACGGCCGGTGGCAGGCGGCCGCGCAACGGCAGCCGGTGATCGAGCCGGCCACCGGTAACACGCTCGGCCAGATCGGCCTGGCCGACCCGGCGCAGGTGGCGCGCTCGGCGGCGGCCGCTGCGCAGGCGCAGCAGGCGTGGGCGGCGGCTCCGTACGAACAGCGCGCTGAAGTGCTGCGCAAAGCGGCACGCCTGGCCGAAGAACACATCGACACCCTGGTCGAATGGCTGGTACGCGAAAGCGGCTCCACCCGCCTGAAGGCAGGTTTTGAGGCCAAGGTGACCATCAAGGCACTGCACGAGGCTGCGGCGCTGCCGTCGCGCAGCACCGGCGAGATTCTGCCTTCCGAGCCGGGCCGGCTGAATCTGGCGCGGCGCCGACCGCTGGGTGTGGTGGGGGTCATCTCGCCTTTCAACTTCCCGCTGTATCTGGCCATGCGCGCGGTGGCGCCGGCCATCGCGCTGGGCAACGCGGTGGTACTCAAACCTGACCCGCGCACAGCGGTGTGCGGCGGGGCGGTGATCGCACGCCTGTTCGAGCAGGCCGGCCTGCCGGCAGGCGTTCTACACATGCTGCCCGGTGATGGCGCGGCCGGCGCTGCGCTGACCAGCGATCCGCACGTGGCGATGATCCAGTTCACCGGCTCCACCGCCGCCGGGCGCAAGGTCGGAGAGGCGGCGGGCAAGCATCTGAAGAAGGTCTCGTTGGAGCTGGGCGGCAAGAACTCGTTGATCATCCTCGATGATGCCGACCTCGACCTGGCGGTGGCCAACACCGCGTGGGGGGTCTACCTGCATCAGGGCCAGATCTGCATGGCGACCGGCCGCGTGCTGGTGCAGCGGAAGATCCACTCCGCTTTCCTGCAGAAGCTGGTGGCCAAGGCCAATTCATTGAAGGTGGGCGATCCGGCGCGCGAAGACGTGGCGATCGGTCCGCTGATCAATGCCGGCCAGCGCGACCACGCCACGCGCGTGGTCGAGCAGGCAGTGCAGGCCGGTGCCTCGCTGGAGGCCGGAGGTACCCATCGCGATCTGTTCTTCGCGCCGACCGTGCTTGGCAACGTCGCTGCTGACAATCCGGCGTTCAACGAAGAAATCTTCGCGCCGGTGGCGGTGGTGGTGCCGTTCGACGATGACGACGATGCCGTGCGCCTGGCCAACGACAGCGAGTACGGCCTGTCGATGGCCATCGTTTCCAGCAATGTCGGCCGCGCACTGAAGCTCGGTGAGCGCCTGCGCACCGGACTGCTGCACATAAACGATCAGACCGTGAACGACGAGGTGATCAATCCCTTTGGCGGTGTCGGAGCATCCGGCAATGGCACCAGTATCGGCGGCCCCGCCAACTGGGAGGAGTTCACGCAGTGGCAGTGGTTGACCGTCAAGGGCGAGGCGCCCGCTTATCCGATCTGATCGAAGGAGCCATCACGATGAACGACAATACGGCAACACGCGAGATCACCGCTGCAGTGGTCCGCGGCAAGGAACAACCCTTCGTCATCGAGCAGGCCCGGCTGCGCGGCCCGCAGGAGGATGAGGTCCTGGTGAAGGTGGTAGCCACCGGCCTGTGCCACACCGACCTGATCGTGCGCGATCAGTACTACCCGGTGCCGTTGCCCGCGGTGCTGGGTCACGAAGGCGCCGGCGTCGTGGAGGCGGTCGGCCCCAACGTAAAGGAACTGAAAGCAGGGGATCACGTGGTGCTGACCTATGGCGCCTGCGGCCACTGCAATCCGTGCCGGGGCGGTCATGGCGCCTACTGCAGGGATTTCTTCGCGCTGAACTTCGGGGGCGATGATGGCCACGGCCATACCGCCATCACCGATGCGCAGGGTCAGCCGTTGCACGACCATTTCTTCGCGCAGTCTTCGTTTGCCACCTATGCGCTGGCGCGCGAGATCAATGCGATCAAAGTGCCCGACGATGCGCCTCTGGAACTGCTGGGCCCGCTGGGCTGCGGCATCCAGACCGGTGCCGGCGCGGTACTCAATTCGCTGAAGGTACGCTCGGGCAGCAGTTTTGCCAGCTACGGTGCCGGCGCAGTCGGTCTGAGTGCGGTGATGGCGGCCAAGGTCGCCGGTGCCACGACCATCATCGCCATCGATGTGGTGCCGTCGCGGCTGGCACTCGCGCTGGAGCTGGGCGCCACCCACGTGGTCAACAGCCGCGAGACCGATGTGGTCGAGGCCGTGCGCGCCATCACCGGCGGTGGCGCTGATTTCGCGCTGGAATCGACCGGTCGCCCGGAGGTGCTCTCTGCGGGTATCGAGGCCTTGGGGGGCTTGGGCATGATGGGCGTGGTCGGTGCACCAAAGCTGGGCACGACCGCCAGTTTCGACGTGAACAACCTGCTGCTGGGTGGCCGCAGCATCCGTGGCATCGTGGAAGGCGACAGTGTGCCGCAGGTGTTCATTCCGCAGCTGGTCACGCTGTTCCAGCAGGGCCGCTTCCCGTTCGACAGGCTGGTGAAGTTCTACCCGCTGGAGCAGATCAACCAGGCGGCCGAGGACAGCACCCGTGGCATCACCCTGAAGCCGATCCTGCGCATCGCGGCGTGATCTGAGGGCAGGGCTGCAGGGCTTCGCCCTGCACCTGCCGGATGGGCGGCAACCGCAGGCAAATACCTCATCGGAGCGTAACGTGGCGTTGCCGCTGGCGGGTGTACGCTGCGCCCATGATCGCAACCTCCGTCGGGCAACAGCAGCTGGTAGCGGCACGCGCGGCCTTTGCCGAGGGCGACGCGCGTTCATTGAGCGTGTTGCCGCAGCCGTTGCAGCAGTCGTGGATGCGCTCGCGCGCGGCTGGCCTGCAGCCCGGGCAGGAACCGGTCTACCTGCCGCTGCAGAGCGATGGCCGGCATCTGCCACAGCGCGACGACCGTCGCCTGGCACGCTGCGTGCAACCGGAGCTGGAACAGCTGTGGGCCGCTTTCGGCGGACGTGGCTGGACGATGTTCTGCGCCAACCGCGAGGGCATGGTGATCGCGCAGCAGGCGCATGGCCTGGAAGACTCGCCCCTGCTGCGGCCGATCCAGGTCGGGCGGCGGCTGGGCGAAAGCGAGATCGGCACCACCGCGCCGGCGGTCAGCCTGGCCGACGACCTGCCAGCGCTGGTGCGCGGCAATGAACATTACCTGCAGCGTTTCGCTCCGGTGTTCTGCCTCAGTGAACCCCTGCACGATCTCGACGGGCGGGTATGCGGAGTGATCGATATCACCGGGCTGGGTGAGCGCGATCCTTCGCTGCTGCAGGGCTATTTCCGGCAGGCCGCACTGGCCAGCGAGAATCGCCTGTTCCACACGCTTGCCGATGTGCACCTGCTGGCGCTGCAGCATGATCCGCGCTGGCTGGCGTCACCCTTGCAGGGGCTGCTGGCGGTGCAGGAGGATGGCCAGCTGCGCGCCGCCAACCGTGTGGCCCGGCGTCTGTTGGGCCTGCCGCGGCGCGGGCCACTGCCGTTGCTGGATATTGCAGCGGTGTTTGCCGGCGCCAGTGCCGCACAGCGGCGGCGCCTGCTGCAGCCGGGGGCGCCGCATCGGGTCCGGTTGGGCGAGGGCAGTGCGGTCTACCTGCAGCATCTGCAGGCGCCGCGCAAGGTCGCTGGCAACAGCGTGCGACGGTCTTCACCGGCGACGATGGCGGCGCCGGCGCTGCGCGATCAGCAGCGTGAAGCGGCGCGCCGGGCGGCGCAGGCGGCGGACGGCAATCTCAGTCTGGCCGCACGCCAGCTGGGCATCTCGCGCACCACGCTGTACAAGCTGCTGCGTGATTGATCGAGCGCGGTGCCGGGCCACGCCCGGCGGAGCAGTCAGTCGCGGAAATTGTTGAACTGCAGCGGCAACTCGAACTTGCCGGCCTTCAGTACTGCGATCGCGTCCTGCAGATCGTCGCGCTTCTTGCCCTGCACGCGCAGCTTGTCGCCATTGATCTGGCTTTCCACCTTCAGCTTGGCGTCTTTCAACGCGGCGGCGATCTTCTTGGCCACCTTCTGCTCGATGCCCTGCTTGACGGTGATCTTCTGCCGCGCCTGCGCCAGATTGGTCTCGATGTCGCCGAACTCCAGGCTCAGCACGTCGATGCCGCGCGCTGCCAGACGCGCACGCAGGATGTCGTTCATCTGCTTGAGCTGGAACTCGGTCGGCGCGAACTGGTTGATGACATCGCCATCACGCTCGAACTTGGCGTCCACGCCCTTGAAATCGAAGCGGGTGCTCAGTTCGCGGTTGGCCTGGTCGATGGCGTTGGTCAGCTCGTGGGTGTCGACTTCGGAAACGACGTCGAAGGAAGGCATGGGCGATGCTCCACAGAATTCAGTGCGGACATTCTATCGCGCCGGCCAGCCTGCCCGCTTTCCGTGGCGCTGGGCATCGCTGCAACGGCATCCCGCCGCTGGCTCGGCGATAATGGGCCATGAACGTGCAACGCTCCCCCTCGCGCGCGGTGGCCTGGATGGTCGCCGCGGTCGCCTGCTTCTCCCTGATGGACGCCGGCATGAAGCAGCTGGCGGCCAGCTATCCCACCCTGCAGGTGACCTTCCTGCGCGGCGCGGCGTCGTTGCCGTTCGTGCTGGTCTGGGTGCTGGTCAGCGCGGGCCCGCGTTCGCTGGTGCCACGTCGCTGGGGCCTGCATCTGCTGCGTGGCGCGCTGGGCATGGCGATGATCGGCTGCTTCGTGTTCGCGTTGCGCGATCTGCCACTGTCCACCGCCTACACCATCTACTTCGTCGCGCCGCTGCTGATCGCGGCCCTGTCGGTGCCGCTGCTGGGCGAACGGGTCGGACCGCGTCGCTGGGTGGCCATCGGCATCGGCCTGGTCGGCGTGCTGGTGGTGCTGCGGCCCGGCGTGGATGGGTTCATCTCGGTGCCGGGCCTGATGGTGCTGGCCGCGGCCACCGCCTACGCCGTTGCCGCGATCACGGTCAGCCTGCTGACCCGTACCGACACCTCGCAGTCGATGGTGGTCTGGTTCCTGGTCATCATGGCGATCGGCGCGGGCCTGCTGGCGATTCCCGGCTGGAGGCCGCTGCTGCTGGCGCACGCGCCGCTGATCGCGGGCATGGGGCTGGCCGGTGCGCTGGGTCAGATCGCCCTGACCAAGGCCTTCCAGCTGGGCGAGGCATCCATGATCGCGCCCCTGGAGTACAGCGGCCTGGTCTGGGTGATCGGATGGGATCTGGCTTTCTGGGGGCAGTTGCCGGATGGCTACACCTGGGTGGGGGCGGCGATCATCGTGGCGTCGGGCCTGTACCTGCTGCACCGCGAGCGGGTGAACCGCCAGCAGCCGCCGAAGCCGCTGGATCATCCCTGAACCGGTTTGGCCGGGGAGCGGGGTCAGATCCCCACAGGGGCTCTGACCCCGGAATCCGGCCGGAGTAGGTGTCTTAGAACCAAAAGGAATAACATTCTGGCCCATGGCGCGGGCGCGCGACCGCCGGCGCTGGTAGGCTGCACGCCCCCTTCTGTCGCCTGCCGGTGAGCCGCTCCCGTGATCGAGTTCCAGCGCCTGCACAAATCCTATGCCGTTGCCGGCCGCGCGGTCAGCGCGCTGCAACCGCTGGACCTGACCATCGAGGCCGGCGAGGTCTTCGGCATCATCGGTCATTCCGGTGCCGGCAAATCGACGCTGATCCGCATGATCAACCGCCTGGAAGAGCCTTCCGGTGGCCGATTGCTGATCGGAGGCGAGGACATCACCGCGCTGGATGCCGACGGCCTGCGCTCGCTGCGCCGGCGAATCGGCATGATCTTCCAGCACTTCAACCTGCTGTCCTCGCGCACGGTGGCGGGCAACGTCGCCTTCCCGCTGGAGCTGGCCGGTACACCGAAGGCGGAGATCGACAGCCGGGTGGCCGAACTGCTGCAGACCGTCGGCCTGCAGGCACACGCACAGAAGTACCCGGCGCAGCTGTCCGGAGGCCAGAAGCAGCGCGTGGGCATCGCCCGTGCCCTGGCCACCCGCCCGCAGATCCTGCTGTGCGACGAGGCCACCAGTGCTCTCGACCCGCAGACCACCGCGTCGGTGCTGGCGCTGCTGTCGAAGATCAATCGCGAGCTGGGCCTGACCATCGTGCTGATCACCCACGAGATGGATGTGATCCGCCGCGTCTGCGACCGGGTGGCGGTGCTCGATGCCGGCCAGCTGGTGGAGACCGGTCCGGTCACCCAGGTGTTCCTGCATCCGCAGCATCCCACCACCCGCCGTTTCGTCAGCGAATCGGAGCATGTGGACGAAGGAACGCTGCACCGTGATTTCGACGCCGTGAGTGGGCGCATCGTGCGCTTGACCTTCCTCGGTGGCGATACCTACGAACCCCTGCTGGGCAGCATCGCGCGCCAGACCGGGGTCGATTACAACATCCTGTCCGGGCGTATCGACCGGATCAAGGACACACCGTATGGCCAACTGGTCGTGGCCCTGGTCGGTGGCGATCACGCCGCCGCGCAGGCCGCGTTCGTGGCCGCTGGCGTGCATGTCGAGGAACTGCGTCGATGATCATTGCTGCTGCGGACGGATTCTTCCGCCACCTGGACGCCGGCAAGTGGGCCGATATCGGCCAGGCCACCATCGACACCCTGCTGATGCTGGCCGGTTCGCTGCCCTTGACCCTGGCCATCGGGCTGCCGCTGGGCGTGCTGCTGTACCTGTTCGGTGCGCCGCAGATGAAGCGTCGTCCGTTCGCCTATGGCGTGCTGGCGCTGGTGGTCAACCTGCTGCGCTCGGTGCCCTTCATCATCCTGATGATCGTGCTGATTCCGGTGACGCTGTTCATGATGGGGACGTCGCTGGGTGTTCGCGGTGCGATCGTGCCCCTGGTGATCGGCGCCGCACCGTTCTATGCGCGGCTGGTGGAAACCGCGCTGCGCGAAGTGGACCGTGGGGTGATCGAGGCGACCCAGGCGATGGGCGCAACCACCTGGCAGCTGGTCACCCGTGTGCTGCTGCCGGAAGCGCGGCCGGGCCTGATCGCAGGTGCCACGGTCACGACCGTTGCGCTGATCGGCTTCACCGCCATGGGCGGTGCGATCGGCTCGGGCGGCTTGGGCGATCTGGCGTTCCGTGATGGCTACCAGCGTTCGCACACCGACGTCGCCCTGGTGACCGTGGTGCTGCTGCTGGTGCTGGTGCAGCTGCTGCAGATGCTCG
>NZ_JAODZG010000007.1:0-155057 GCF_029835135.1 Stenotrophomonas sp. GD04145
CTGCTTCCACAAGTTACCCAGTCCGTCGTACTCGTAGGTCGTCACCAGCCCCCGCGGGTCGCTGACCCGCGCAACGCGGCCACCCGGATCGTAGGAGACGTGGGTGGTGCCATTGGCCGGGTCCACTGCCTGCACCATCTGCCCAAGCGCGTCGTAGCTGAGTTGCCTCACGCGGTTCTGCGAATCCGTGATCTGGACAAGGCGGCCTTCGGCGTCGTAGGCATACCGGATGTTCTGTCCATTATTGCCGCGCTCGCCAATGAGCCGTCCCAGTTCGTCGTAGTCGTAGTTGACGCTGAACGTCACAGCGTTCAATCCCATCAGGGTCAGAGTGATCACAGACATCAGCGGACTCCTTCCTTAGCGTCCAACCAAATGGGCGGCGTGACCCGCATCGGCTCTTGGCAGTTGGGACCATTTGGACCATTGGGGCAATGCCAGTCCCCGTTTTCCACCACGATGGTGACGTAGGGACGGGGGCCCCACGCTGTTCCGCTCGTAGCCATCTGCGCGACATAGGAATAGCCGCCGATGCCTACGCCGTCGTGATAGGGCGCGATATCGAAGCTGAAAGTGGCGATCCCCCCTGGCGGAACAGGTGCCGACAATCCATGTGATTGCGTCGGGAAATCATGGCCCCAGGCGAGATAGGTGTTGCCATCCCAGGTGACATTGCCGGTGTTGCGCACCTGCGCTGTGAGGGTCACCCGGTCGCCGTTGTAGATGTGATACGAACTGGAGTTGAAGGTGATGAATTCGGCACTGCGCACAATCGATGGAACCGTGAATGCGCCCGAGCGGTTGATGGTCAGGTTGGCCTGGCCGACCGGCGAGATGCCGTGGATGTAGATCGGTTTGCCGCCATGGTTCTGGCGCAGCGCAGCGTCCAGCGGCAGCTTGAACCAATAAGCCGTACCTCTCGCCTGGCAGGCGTTGGCAACGTTGCCATCAGTGGGAAGGTTGGCAGTGCCGGCGATCGCGAATGCGCCGCCGCCGGCGGAACCGCCGACGTAGGCATGCACATCGATGGAACTGTCCACACCCACCGAGCAGGCCCAGCCTTCTACCGCGTAGTTGCCGTTGCCGTCATGAGTGACGCCACCGATGTCTCCCACCACAGTCGCCTGCGGTACCGCGAACACGCCCGAATTGGCGAGCGCACGATTGTGGGCGCCGCCCTGTGGCGACAGGCCGTACAGGGTGATCTTGCGTCCGCCCAGCTGCTGTCGCTGGGCCAGCGACACCGGCAGCTGGAAGCGGTAAGCGCTGCCGCCCGCCTGGCAGGCAGAGGCGACACCCGGTTCACTGGCCAGGTTGGCCTGCGCAGCGGCCAGGAACTGACCTTCCGCGTAGCCATGGACCTCGATGGAGGCGTTGGATCCAGTACTGCAGGCCCAGCCACGCAGGAACCAGTTCCAGTTGCCGTCGTGGGTCAGTTCGTCGATCACGCCGGTAACCGTGCTGCCCAGTGGGAAGTCGGTGTGTGCCACTTCCTTGCGTGTGATGTTCGAGGCGGCGTCATAGCTGTAGCGCGTCCATGCGTAGGTGCCGTCACCCAAGGGAACCACCTCCGCCAGGCGGCGCCGTGCTGCGTCGTACTCGTAGCGCTCGATCACTCCATCGGGCCGGGTGGCGCTGGCCAGATTGCCCGTCGCGTCATAGCCGAAGGTCGTCGTGGCCCAGCTGTCGCCGAAGCTGTCGCGCTGGCTGACCACGCGGCCACGCGCGTCGTAGCTGTACTCGCGAACCTGGCCATTGACCTGGATGATGCGGGCCGGTTGGCCCAACCCGTTGTAACCACTGAACGCAATGCTGTGTCCCAGCGCGTTGGTCACGCTGACCAGGTCGCCATTGGCGTCATAGACCGAGGTGGCGTCATCCTGCGCCAACGGGCCATCCACCTTCATGGAGGCCTTCAGCCCATTCGGGTGATACGTGTAGGTCAGCGTGGTCGTACGGCTCTGCCCCGGGGCACCATGACTGGAGAGGTTCTTCTCTGTCACCGATGCAACATTGCCGCGCGCGTCGTAGGTGTAGCTGGTCTCCTTGTCGTTGGCGACCGACACCTTGGTCCGGCGATTGCGTGCCGTGTCCCATTCAAAGGTCGTAGTCCGCTGCACGGCTGTACCTACCGCATCAACACGCTTCAGCAGATAGCCCTGGGGGCTGTAGTCGAAGTCGGTCAGGTTGTCGGCGAAATCGTGGACCAGATCAGGATAACCATTGGCGTCGTAGCTGCTCTCCTTGTAGCTGGCTGCGCAGCGCGGCGAGGCGGCGCCGGTCACCGACACCGGGCGACCATCTTCGTAGGCGTGGGTTGTCCTGCGACCCAGTGGATTGGTTTCGATCGCTTTGATCTTGACAGGGCGCGCCTTGCCTTCAGGTGTCGAGGACAGCTGGATGCTGCCGATTCCCGTGCCGGCGCCCGTGCCTGCCATGGGAACACTGCCACCCGGCAAAGAGCGCGGCTGATAGCACATCATCCCGTTGCGCGTGTCCTCGCACCAGCCCCGCTCTGCTTCCACGAAGATGCCACCCGGCCGTGCCGGCGCGGGTGGCGGCAGCACCTGTTCCGTGCTTTCCACCACGTAGCTGATGGTGTGGCGTTCGACGCCACCGGCATGCTCGGAGAGAACCGCACGGCGATTCTCGTCGTAGGCAAAGGTGGAATAGCGCACACCATTGAAGGACTTTCCGGTGAAGCCGCCGGGATACCGTGCGTCCTCATAGTGATAGGTAATGGTGGTGGCTGGCGCGCCTGGCAGCGTGGTCGATGCCAGACGCCCCCGCCCAGTCCCGAACACGTTGGGTGTATAGGCGTACTGGAAGATGTTTCCGGCCGGATCGGTCACCTGCGTGACTTGGCTGCCGCTCCAGGTGAACTTCACCTGGCGGCCGGAAGAGTGCGTGACCGTCTGCAGGTACTTGTTGCTGTAGACGAAGTTCCAGGCGATCCCCTGCTCGTTGCGAAGCTGGGTGATGTAGCCCTCTGCGTTGTAGTTCTCCGCACCATTCTCATCGTTGTGAAGCGTGAAACTGCCGTCCGCATTCTTGACGATGTAGGCAATGGGCTGTGCCTTGTCCTCGTTCCAGTGGCCGCTGGCGGGATCGCGCTGGAACTTGATCCGGCGACCGTCCGGCCGTTGGTTCCAGAGAGTGTTCTGGCCATCAGAGAACGCCAGCGAGTAATCGAAGTTGCTCAGCCAGTGATTGCCGAAAAGGCCGGTCGCACTCCAGTGATGGTTGTAGCTGCGTCGCAGGAACAAGCCCATCTCACTGGCACTTGCGAAGTCCAGCTCGTGCTCGACCTTGTTGCCGGTGTACAGGACGATCGGATTGCCGGTCGTTCCATCGCACTGCTTCTCGCGGTCGTCGGTCTCCTGCTCCTTGGCGGTCTGGTTGGGGGCTGCACCGCCACCACCACCGCCGAGGAAGTCCCAGCGTCCGCCTCCTCCCCCCATGTCGAACAGATGCCACGGGATGATCTCGTTCTGTATGCGCTTGGCGCGCACTTGAACTGTGTCGATATCGGTGGGCTTTTCCGCCGCTTTCACCGAAGGCGCGATAGCCACGCCGGCGCAGAGGGAAACAAGGGGAAGAAACAACAGTACGTTGGAACGGGACCTGCCTGTCACGCGGAGCTTCATGCTCTCTCCAATTCCTGTATGCGGGCTGTTCAGCGGGGACTTTGGTACCTGAATGAGACGACCTTCCGCCCGGAGCCTAACAGCTGATTCAGGTAGATGGAAGTTTTGTGAAACGGCGGCCCATAGACGCGTGCAGCCTGGCGCCCGATACGACCGCCAAGCCCGTTGATCACACGGTGGGGACCGTACCCCCATCGATCCGATACTCCGTCCCTGCGATCGACGCGGAGCGCGGGGAGGCCAGGAAAGCGATCAGGTCTGCCACCTCCTGTGGCTTGGCAGGTCGACCCACCGGAATCCCGCCCAGCCAATCCATCACGATCTTCCTGCCACCTTCGTAATCCGTTCCGGCCTCTGCGGCCATCCTCGCCGCGAACGACACGGACGCCTCGGTCTCGATCCAGCCCGGCGCAACACTCAGTACGCGCACTCCCTTGGGTGTCACCTCTCTGGCAAGCGACTTGCTGTACGTGGTGAGAGCGACCTTTGCCGCAGCGTACGCAGTGGTGGACTCCGGCAGCGGCAGCACGCGCTGGATGGAGCTGACATGGATCACCACACCCGAACCCTGGTGCAGCATCGCAGGCAGCAGTGCACGGTCCAGGCGCACCGCGGACATGAGATTCAGGTTCAGCTCGGCGAACCAGTGCGCATCGCTAATGGCAGCGAAGCCACCACCGGGCGTGTTCGAGCCTCCGAGCACATTGATCACGATGTCCACACCTCCCCACTGCCGGAGGACGGCCTGCGCAAGGTGATCCGTGCCTTCTGCGGTCGACAGGTCGGCAGCGACGTAGGTGACGCCCTCGCGCGGCTGGGCGGGAACCGTACGCGCGGACGTCGTCACGCGCGCTCCGGCCTCCGTCAGGGTTTTCACAACGGCAGCCCCCAGTCCCAGCGTTCCTCCTGTGACCACTGCCCTCAGGTCCTTCAGTTGAAGGTCGAAGTTCATGCCGTGATCTCCAGCGATGCAATCCGGCCGCGCTCCAGTCGAAAGCGGTACGTCAGAACCGTCGGGCTGCCGGGAAAGTCACCGGTGACGTCGGCCTGCACCCTGTGGATGTCGTCCTGCCGCTCGATGGCAAACGGCACACTCGTCGCGTGGTACCGGGCCGTTGCCTCGGCCATGAACGCCTTGATGGCGTCGATGCCCACGTAGGTATGTCCGTCGTCCTTCATCACCGCGTGTGCCGTGAAGCACTGCGTCAAGGCGTCCGGGTTCTGCTCTGCCGCGAAGTACGCCGCAATGGGCTCGGGAAGGGTCAAGGCGCTCACGTTTCTGTCTCCTCGGGTGGATGGCCCGTAGGATGCGCACCCAGGCTAATTTATTGAATATCCTAGAATCCGGATGGGCTCTTTAGAAACGAGTACATAATGCGCGGATCCGACTTTGCTGAACTCAGGGCCTTTGTTGCCGTCGTGGAGCGTCAGAGTTTTGCGCGAGCCGCAGAGCATCTTGGCCTGTCGCCTTCGGCGCTGAGCCAGACGATCCGCCAGCTCGAAGGTCGCATCGGCGCCCGCCTTCTGAATCGCACCACACGCAGCGTCGCACCCTCGGCAACGGGCGAACTGCTCTACAGGCGCATCGCCCCGCTGTTCCGGGAGATGGCTGCTGCAGTGGCGGATGCCGGTGAGGCGACGGGGCGGATGAGCGGCACGCTGCGCATCAACACGCTGGGCATCGCGGCAAGGACGGTCATCGCCCCACGGCTTGCGCGCTTCCATCGCGCGCATCCTGATGTCGTGCTCGACATCGTGGTCGACGATGCGCTGGCCGATATCGTCCGGGGCCGCTTTGATGCAGGCATCCGCGTCGGCGGCCAGCTCGAAAAGGACATGGTTGCCGTCCGCCTCACTCCCGACATGAAGATGATGGCCGTGGCATCCCCCGACTACCTCTCACGTCGAGGCACCCCCACCTCGCCGGCCGAGCTGCACGAGCACGCGTGCATCAACTGGCGACTCGAGATGGATGGCAGGCACTATCGCTGGGAGTTCGAGAAGCAGGGGCATCGGCTCGATGTAGCCGTCGATGGCCCTGTCATCACCAATCACGCTGACGTCGGCATTGCTGCTGCGCTGGGTGGGCTCGGCATTGCCTATCACTTCGAGCAGGACGGCGTAGGCGAACTGCTGGCCCAGGGGCGGCTGGTCCGGGTCCTGTCGGACTGGTCGATCTCGCGTCCCGGGCTGTTCCTCTACTACCCGAGCCGGCAGCATCGACCCGCCCTGCTGGGCGCCTTCATCGACTGTCTTCTGGATCAAGGGCCATTCGATGAAGGGAAGCAGATGGAGGTGCGGTTGCGCTGAGGATGGGGTGGGCCACCATCAACCGAATTCGACCATTCATCAATTGATAGTACTAGCTATCCAGCAGCTACAGAAATCCACTTACCGCCAAAGTTGCCGCCAGCTGCTCGTTTGTTGGCTCTGGTACGGCTTCCACTTCCGGGAGTGCGGGGCGCGGGCTGCCCGTCTACTGGTTCCAACGAGATGGCCAAAAAACTGCAGGCGGCGCTAACCAGCCAAACAAACACCCCGCCAAGAGCGGTGAAGATCGCAACGACGACGCACGCAAAGATCAGATAGCTCATATGCTGGTCAGCCTCGCATAGCCAGGCGCCCCTCAATTGCCGAAATGACACTGTTGATCGGCTCCCGCAGCCAAGCCTTAAGCGCAGATCCAGGCGATGCCTGGACTAGTGCGGCGACCTTGATTTTGATAGACATCAGGTCCACTTCCGAGAGCGGATGAGCTTGACGTTCAGCAAGAGCCATCAAGCGATCCGACCACTTCTGCTTTGCTTCCTTACCCGAGGGCTTGGACATATCTACTCCGTACTCCCTCAACAACTGTACGTAGAGCCCTTCATCAACGAAATCCTCTAGCTCGGACTCTTTGGCTCCAGGCCGAGACAACTGGAACGCGTCAGCGGGAGTGAGCACACCGACCTCAATAGCTTTCTTCTTTGCCTCGTCTCCCGCCTTGTCTTTATCCAGCAAAACCAAGCATTGACACATTGAATCGCGAAGCAACTGGAGTTTGTACGTAAGGTTGCTTGCTCCAGCAAGTGAGTCAATGGCGAAGATGCCAGAGTCGAGTGCCCGGCCAACCGTTGCTGAGGACGATCGCATGATTGCCGAGAGCAGATGGCGATCCGTCTCCCCTTCAACGATCAGGACGATCTCCGCATTAGTGAGGTTGTCTGACACGCGCACACCTAAAGCCTCCCTCACCTCGTTCACAGATCGGGACGCCCTGGCGCGCTTCTTATTCACAATGATGTTCTTTGACACATCCTTACGGTCCACGAACAACGGACAGTGCGTACTGATGATCACTTGGTGCTCTTTGCTGAGATCGGATATCACCTCCTGCAGCCGATGGATAGCGCTGGGATGCAGATGCGACTCTGGCTCCTCAATTGCCAGTACCAACGACACGTCACCGAGCTGGGGAGTAACGGCATGCTTCATGAGCGCGAGCGCTGCGAGGCTCTGTACGCCATCCCCCTTCTTATCCAATGCTGTAGCAGTCCCGTCGTCGATATTGATGTCATAGCTTGAGCGAAGCGCTCGCTGCCTTGCCTCCAACCCAGCCGATATCTTTACTGCTTTGATATCGGGGAGAAATGCACGGAGGCTCGCCGTTAGACTCCTTCCAAGTCGGTCGAAGATTGGCTTTTGCAGAGCACCGATTGCTCGCATCGCATCCTTGTATTCCTCGGAGCTCTCGATCTGTGCAAGATCATCCTGGATAAGCTGATGGATCACCCGCCGAGCCTCATCAGCGGTCCTAACTGCAGGGATGTGTTCGATACGGAGGTGATTGCGAAGGAATTCTCGGATCTTATGAGATCGGCGGTTCATGGCTTCCTTGCCGCCTCCTTGCTTCAACACATTGAACTTCGGAGGACTCTCATTGCCAAGACTGATCTCGATCTTGAGCTTTCCATTGTTCTTACTACCGACAGTCTTAAGGAAGCTGGCACGCTCCTTCACGTCAAGTTGGAACTCGACGTGAAAAAGGGATTCACCACTTGGGTTCTTCTCCTGAAGTGCAATCGGGAAGTCGCGACTCCATTCATAGCCCCATGAGCGGGTCAGTAAGGATTCTCGCGGAGACGAGCATAAGAACCTTACACAAGTCACCAACGCACGAATGATGTTGCTCTTACCTTCATTGTTTGGCCCGACAATCACTGTCGGGTTGCCTAGAGCGAGCCTCTCCGTTCTCTGGATGCTCCGGTAGTTGCTCAACTCAAACGTTACGATCTCCATCGAATCCCCCCGGCAGTTCAGGCAAAGACTGCCCTAAACCCAGCCAGACTTCCACGCTGACCAACTGACGCTGCCCCTCGACCTCGGGCATCGCTGCCCCCGGGGTGCGCACTTGTCTCCCCGCCACACCTGCGAACTTCATGGCCGCATCCCGAATCGAACCGAATCCACCAGCATTCTGAGGGACGATACCGAGCAGCTGCGGGTGATGCGCAGCGCCGCCAGTATGTCATCACGGGTCACGCGCTTGATCCCGGTGAACTCATCCTTTGCGGCAACTTCGCTGATAGGAATCAGCTGCAACCCGTCCTTGTTGCCATTGGGCGAGTGCACGAGCAGGTTGCGGAAATTGCCTGGCCCACGCGAGTCTCGCAGCGCCTCACGCAAGGCGTCCACGTCCATGCCCTCCGGCTGCGGGTCGGTCATGTAATGGATGAACCCGGCATGTGAGCCGCTTGAGTAGTACCGGCGACGGAACAACGTTGCCGATTCGTTGAGCAGCGCCGACTGCACCACGGCCAACCATTCCGGCATCCCATAGATTTCCTGATCGGTGTCGGCCTCACGCAGCTGGTATACCGAGCCAAGTGCAAACTCGTGCTCGACCCACCCGGCACGCAGGTGGAAGAACTCACCAGGATGCGCGCCACGGCGCATGCACTGCGCCATCAACGTTTCCAGCTGTAGCAGCCGCCCGGAGTGCGGGAGTTGCCGTCCCAGATGGGGCCATGCCGAACACTAGGCAATCGAGCAGTCAGACAAAAAAAGGCCGAAACACCTGATTTTTCAGGATATTTCAGCCTTCATCGTGTGGGCGCAAGCATAAATTGACCACATGCTTACAGCACAAGTTGGCCGCAATGGGGATAGATAACCACCATGGCCAATGAGACATTGAGATACCTAAGCAAAAACGCTAGAAGCACAGCCGCGCTGAACTAGAGCAGATGATTAGCTTCTTGCTCCCCCGAGTCATCGCGACGTAGAGATTCTGCGCATTCATCTTCTCTGGCTCAAGCACTACGGCAACGTCTGCCTCCAACCCCTTTAATAGAAGGGTGCTACCGACTGACCTTGGCCTCATGATCCGCGGCATATGGCGGAACCGCTCGCGTTCACGCAACGCGACCTCGCGCAGTGTGGTTTTCCCATTCACTGCCCGCAGGGCTTTTGAGCATAGCCGTACAATATCCGGACGGAACGCAAAGACGCCTCTAGCTTGGCCAAAGGAATCGAGCATGTCTGCAGCCGCTCGGTAAGACGGATCCCGCAAATACTTCAGGCAGATTTCCTCAATCTCGCTAGCCCCCACCTTCGCTCTGCCATTCTGCAGTGAGCGAGCTCGGGCAATCAACTGTTTCGGTGCAAGCCCAACGAGCAGGTTGCCGAAGAAGCCAAGTGCCTGATCCAAGGAAGCTGACCTCGCAGGATCAAACGCAGTCGCGAAATTGATGAAGTCCACCATCTCGTTCGCTTCGACCATCGTTGAACGAGTCCTACGCGCGATTTCCCATTGGGCTTCCTTACTCCGAGAGTCTGCAATGATCAATGCCGTTCCATCGAACCTAGCCTTGGCCGCAGCTAAGCGCGCTTGGCTTTTCTCGGCTTCCGTGCCCTTAAGTGGGACCCAAACCACGCCCTCTGGGGCTGCAGCGAGGTCGATGCATCCGCCGACGCGCCCCAAGGCGGGGCGGACTACGTTCAATAGCCAGCCCCCAAGCAGGGGCGATCCTGCGTTTCTCCATCTCCATGGCTCTCGCTTCCAGGGTATGGATGGAAATGTGGTCACAACCTCATTCCGCCAATCGACCACTGGTCCTGCAAAGTCGAAGATGACTTGCAGGGGGTCACCAAGAACAATAGTTGGCAGCAATTTGGCTAACTCTCTCACCATGTCATGCTGAGCGGTGCTGCAGTCTTGATATTCATCCACGACCACTCTGGAATAGGTCGCCCGGATAACGTTATTGGCATGACCGCCCTGCAGTATGCGGACTGCGCCTTGGCGGATGGCCTGATAGTTCGCGCTGTTCCCATGCAAGCACAGCACCTCCGGGACCAAACCCGAACGCAGAGGAAAACTCTGAACCAAGCGAATCGCCCAGCTGTCCAAAGTTGCTACTCGTGCTGTGCCACTTGGCACCTCCGCTTTTTTCAAACGCTGTTCGAGCGCGGTCCTGCCGGCATTTGTGTGTGTTAAGACCAACGCAGGTCGCTTGTCGGCAGCTTGGAGTAACGCGGAAGTGATGAGTTGCGTTTTGCCGCAACCAGCAGGTGCGCTGACACTTCCACGCTCAAAAGCGAAGAGATCCAGCTCGCCGTCAGTCATCTGACTGCCTAAATAGCTTCAAGATCGGCGTTCTGAGTTCTGGTTTGGCATTTGCAAGGCCTGGGCCCAGTACTTTCTCGCCCACCTGCTCCATTCTTGCGACCGTCTTGAACCAACCCTTTCGACCAGGGCCCACCTTCGAGTCCTTGGTTGTCAACTTGGCTGCTCTTCCAAGAAGTTCTCGTTCCTCATCCTCGTATGCAGCGTCACCGTTCATTAGCGTCTTCGCAGCGTCTAGATCAAATCTTCCGTGCGAAACAGCCACTAGAGCTCCGTCAACGAGCTCTTCCGAGTTCAAGCCAATGGCAAGTTCGATGAGCTCGTCGACGCTGTTGTCTGACAGCCACATGAAAAGCGCCTCCTCTAAAGCCAAAGCGCCATCCCAAGTGCAAACCTGAACGCCCATCGCTTCGGCTGCCGTCCTAGCGGCTTGGGGGATTGGCACGTCAGCATCTAGGAATGCCTTGGTGACATAGCCCCACTCTGCAAAGACGCGCGCCCTCTCTAAGATATGCTCAGGGCTCCGCCCACCGGCATCCACAAAGGCGGTCGCGCTCGCATACGCAGACTTACGCCCCTTCTTGACACGATATCGGTCCAATCCGCGAAGCAAGCCGACTTCACTTGCTCCCTCGCAAACAATGACTGTCCGCGCGAGGAATGCCTCTGGGTACAGCCGAGCGACCCCTTGAATGGAGTTCTCGCTACTAATCCACCGCATCACATGACGGCCAGTGTCCGCTTTCCGGACAATCGTGAGCTGATCACCCCCTAGCTCACGCACGACCACGGCAGAGTGGGTAGTCATGAAGACCTGAAGCGGCGCCTCCTCGTCCTTCGATCCGAGTGAATGCAAGAGGCTGATGACACGATGCGGCTCAAGACCATGTTCAACTTCATCAATCAGTAGACAGCTTGATTCGGAGGACGCCTCCCGATGGAGCGCAGCTAGCAACAAACGTACTGAGCCTGTCCCCAGGCTTCGCAGGGGAACTCCCTCCTCCGAATGCAATGAAATCGCGCCGTCTGAGAACGACAAAGCTCGGGCATCAAGTAGCGCTTTGGCTTTGGTTCCGACATTCACACCAGCCTCTTGGGCCTTGCTGGTGACCAATGCTAGAAGCTCGCCAACTCCAGCACCTGCCTTGTCCCCGAACGCCAAGCGTGCATCCCTCGCAGCGACAACGAGCTCCCCTGATACCCCAAGCACCTCTTCTGACAAGCGGGCCAAGACCGAATTTCTGGTCCATGCCAGGTTAGCACTCGAATGGTTGCCAATCCGGCTCGGTGCGAGGATTGCCCGATCTCTCCAAGCCACTTGTCGCTGGTGGGGATTCGACTCCGTTCTCTCTGAATAGAGAGATCGTACCGGCTCCAGGTCAGCGCCAACTGTCAGCTGAAAGGTTAAAACGACCTCCCGCCCCCTACCTGGTTCGTCCTCGACCTTTCCCTTCGCCGCGTAGAAGCCACGCAGAACATCTCCATACAGATCGAGATCCATTAGTTGGTCAGGGAGCGCCCCGACCGTCACTCTAATTACAATGGATTTGGATACATCGAGATTGAAGAAGTCCGCGTCCGAGAATTCCATGCCCCGCCGAACTGACATACAGGCTTCAATCGCATCGAGAATGGTAGTTTTCCCACTGTCTCCGGGCCCGATCAGGCAGTTAAACCCTGGACTAGGAGCCCAAACCAGGCGGCGAATCCCGCGGAAACGTCGTATCTCAACGTGCCTAATCTTTGCCATCCCCCCTCCCGCATTCACGTCAAAGTTGACTACTAGTTCGCCTCGCTGCTCCATTTGACCCGTTGTTCACCAACATCTTCTCGGCGATGACGCGCTCGACGCGGGCAATCTGGGATTTCAGATGCTCCAGCTGGAGGCCCTCAGGCCCATGCTGCCAAACTTGTTGCGCCTGCGGAAGAAGGGCTGCTCGCTTATGTCGCGCTGCTTGTACAGTGAGGCGGAGCACAACCATCCCGGGGGCGAAGATGTGCTAGATTCGGTTCATATGAGACGTCCGCTCTACCAGAGTTGCCACCGAATATCGGCGTGATCGTAATGATCACGCCCCTGTAGCTCAATGGGTAGAGCAGCGGATTTATATCCCGTCAGCGCCAGATAAGCGGCAAGTGCCGGTTCGAGCCCGGCCAGGGGCACCACCTGACTAATCCTTAGCGCTGATGCCTAGCCGCTCTGTGCCTGCTGAAGCTGCCACCGCTGATGCCTCTCCCTCAGCTCAGCTCACAAATGTTCCAGTCGTTCCTAGCCGCCACTTGAGTGCGGCTGTGCCGAAGCGCAGGTGGCAGTAGCGAGCCACCCCAGGTGAGTCAGCCTCGCAGAGAGCGCTTAACCGCTGCAGCGCTGGGCGCTAGTACTCTCTTACTGCAATAGAAGTAGTTCGGCATAACGCAACGAAAGTTGTTTTTTATCAACAACTTGCCAACAAATTTCACTTGCACACAAGCTCCAGACGAGTCTAGGATCATCCAACAAGACCGTCACGAGTGGTCATGGAATTCCAAGCACACACGCAGAGCAACTTGGAGACCTGGCTCCAGAGGGAGTACGGGCTGCTGATCGATTCGACAGTGATCGCAAGAATTCTGGGCTACAGAAGCGCCAATTCGTTGGCGAAGGCTCGTAGCCGCGGGGTAGTGTCGATCGACATGTTTCGGCTGCCAAACAGGCAGGGGCTGTACACCTCACCCAAGCATCTCGCCGCGTACCTACAGGCGACACTTCCGAAGAACCACATCCCTACTGCTGGAGGCGACGATGGACAGATAGCCGCGTCCGGTCGCTGAGAAAACGAAAGCCCCGATTAGCGGTCGGGGCTTTCGTACAAATGCCATAAATCGCTCACTTGGCATCTCGATCTCAGCACCACTCCCTACGTAAGTCAACTTCCGTTCGGAGCCTATCGGCGCCGTCACGGACAGTCCTTGCCTGTCATCCAGCTATCAGCTGGCCGGAGGGTCCAATGCTGAGCTCACAGCAGATAGAAGCGCTATTCGATTCTTGGGATATCCCTGCACTCGGACGTGACTACATAGAGCACGTGCGGTCACGCGAGCCGGCACGCCTCGTGGGCTCTGGAAGGACACGTAACACGCCGGAACGATTCGCCAGCCAACGCATGGGTAGGGTAATCCAAGCGGAGAGCGCCACAGTGGAAGGCGCCCTAGTACGTATGTGTGAGTACGACTACGAGATTCTGGAGTACTGGGACCAGCCCAAAGCCGTTCCCTTGGTCATCACGGATCGGCGTGGGCGGCGGCAGCGCACGACTCATACGCCGGACTACCTGATCATCCGTGCGACGGGCCCAACAGTGGTGGAGTGCAAGACCAGATCGGGCGCGGAGGCACTAACCAACATCAGGGGGGAGGACTGGAGATTTGATGGAAACGACTTCAGCTTTGAGCCGGCCGTTTCATACTTCTCAGAACTTGGCATCAGCCACAGGGTATGGACCCCGGATGACCGCAGCCAGCTCCGCAGTAGCAACATAGACCTGCTGCTCGCCGTACGGCGATGGCCAAAAAATGACATCGGAGAGAAGTGGAGACTACGGATAACCCGCTACCTGGCCACGCGAATGATCGCCAGCATCTCGGACCTACACTCCGAGCTCCACCTTCCAGATGCGGGCGTCATCCTTCGAGGGATACATGACGGATGGCTGTACGCACCGCTGGACTTGTATCTTCTGTCATGCCCTGAAGATGGCTTGGTTGCCCTGACGGCAAGGGATTTCGAGCTTGGAATGGAAACTCTCGAATCCTATCGCACAAAGTCATGCCACCCTAGCCGATCTCGATGCATTCCCAACCTAGCCCAAGCATCAATCATGATTGAGCGAAAGAAGGAGCTTGACGGCGTATCCGAGCCCACGCGCTCGAAGCGCACGATGCGGCGCTACAAGGCACTGCTTCGCCACAGCAACGGCGACGTTCATGCACTTCTACCCCGGCCACGGCCGGGCAACCGGCTTCCGCGCTTGACGGCTGACCACGAACGCTTCCTCCAAGAATCCATAAGTGCCAACCACACCAACCCAGTCGGCCGGTCGGTGTCGGCAAGCTATCTTCTTTATAAGAATGCATTCGATGACAAGAAAGCCTTGGGAGAGCTGGCCGAAAGTGACTTTTCAGTATCACTCAACACTTACGCCGGCAGACTTCGAAGACGTGATCAAGAGAGCCTAGCCTTTGCGGTGGGCGGAAAGCGAGCCGCGAACAGCGCTGCGAATCCTGTTGACCGTCGCCACGCGAGTGCCCCGACGAAGAGACCCTTCGAGTCAGCGCAGGCCGACCACTACCTGGGAGACCGCGCACTTGCATTGTGCAGCTCAGGCAATAGGCGCTTCACACAGAGACCTTGGGTTAGCGTTCTGAGAGACTCCTGTACCGGGGAAGTACTAGCTCTCACAGTTGGATTTCGCGCACCAGGGAGAAAGGTTCTAGCTGAGCTACTAAGAGACTGTGCGAGAAGACATAAGCGGCTTCCCGAATCGATCGCAAGCGACTGCGGATCGGACTTTGAGTCAACCTTCTACGAGTCCACGCTCGCGCTATACGGCGTCCATAAGAAGGATAGACCAAGTGGCGCCGCCCAGGTTTGGCGGCGAATTGGAAAGGCTATTCGGGACACTCAAGACATCTATCCTATGGCAGCACGCTGGATCAACACGCAATGACATGAGAGGCAGATCAGTCTCACCATCACATCGAAGCCATAGACTTGCCGAACAAGATCTCATTGATTTCTATCACGAGCTGGAAAGCTCCATCTTCGAACAGCTTAACGTTCATCTGCGCGGTGAGAGACTGAACTCTCCAGACGTGGTCATGGGAAATGGACTAGAGCTTTACCCCATGTCGGGAGTACCAATCAGTGTCGACCAAGACTTCCTGATTGCAACCTCAATCGACGCACCGAATCGTATGTATCTGGTAGACAGGTCACGCGGAATCAACGTGCTTGGGAGATGGTATTGGGGCGTAGGGCTAGCCCGTTCGTCCAAGCGAAGGGTTGAAGTACGAATGGACTCTTGGGACGAGAACCTAGTCTATGCATGGCTAGATGGAGGCTGGCTCCCATGCCGAAGCCGCGGCTCTCTTGAGCAAGCGATGGACAGTCTCACAGCTAGAATCTGCAGAACCACGCTCAGGCTGGATGGTCGTGCAGAGCTGGCGGAAGCAAGGCACGAAGCTGACCTATCTTTGGCAAGGCACCTTAGTGAGAGGGAGCGCGTGACGCCGTCTGAGCAGCCCACACCGTTCTCGTCAACAGCTTGCGACGCAAAGAAAAATCCTTCTCTTTGTAGCGACGATATTCCAAGCATCGCCATCAGCTGGAACTCCCAGCCATGACCAAGATCATACCCGCCAATGCGCTGCATCAACTGGACATCGACCATCCCCGATACCAAGAGGTCGATCGCCAACTTTTCACGCAGTTAGCCATGGGCGCGCCCGGAAGTGTTGTCCTCCTGGTCGGTCCCACCCGTGTGGGAAAGTCACGCCTGGTGCAAAGTGTGGCCCGTCGTCTAGTCCAGAGCCCGATCTCAGACGACGAGCTGCCGGTGATCCTTGTTGAGGCTGCGACTACGCATGGAGGGCGCTTCTCAATGAAGCATTTTACAATGCGCGCACTACAAGCACTGCGCCACCCTATGTATGGCGATCTCAGAGGCATCATTCGACAGAGAGAGTCGGAGACAGAGCTAAGGATCAAGCTCGAGCAGGCGATCATCTATCGGAAGACCCGTTACCTGTTCATTGATGAAGCTCATCACCTACTGCGGACTAACCGTGGGGCACAGGCATCCGACATTCTTGATTCTCTGAAGTGCTTAGCCAACACCACAGACATCATTCTAGTGCTGGCCGGTGGTTACGAGCTGTTCGCGGCAGGACTTTCCTCTGCTCATCTAAACGGACGAATGAGAGTCATCGAGTTCGGTCGCTATCGACCTACAGGTCAAGACGAGCTGAATTTTCTCGGGATTCTCAAAGGTTTGGATGCCCATCTTCCTTGGAAGAGCGGAAGTAGTTTGATTATCCACTCTAGCTACATGACTGCCGGGACACTCGGATGCCTGGGGCTGCTCCTAGGCTGGGTGAATGCGGCCATGTGCGAGATGCACTCCCGTGGAGAGCGGGCGCTCCGCTTGGAACACTTCATGGAAACTCGTTATGAAGAGCAGATAGCCCTCATCGCTCGAGAAATTGCTGAAGGGGAGTCCGCAATGAGAAAGCTACCGACGCCTCCCAGCGAGACGAAGAATGGCGCTGACTCGAGTTGCCGCTCCAAGGAACAGAGGAGGCCATTTCAACGGAAGCCCAAGCGGGACCCCGTAGCCCCTGTCAGAAGGTGACCAACCATGGCCGATTACTTCTCCGTTCCGCATCTCGGTGCAGGAAGCCTGGAGGTCGAGGGAATCAGCAGCTACCTCGTTCGCATGGCTCGAGCACATAGCTGCAGCCATTGGCAGTTGGCTAGGCACCTGGATGCATGGTGGGATAGGAGCAACTGCGACCAACAGGTGGAACGACTTCCTAGAATCACCCAGAGTGGAGTGAGAATTCAGCTTTGTGGTGTCGGGTCTGATACCGCAAAGCTAGTTAAAGCCTTGGGTGCCGCAACCGGCATCACCTCCCTACGATCCGCCACCATCCTGTCGCTCAAACAAGTGATTTCAAGCACATCAATTGGCGCGCTGAAGAGTTCACGTGCATGGTGCCCTGCATGCTACGCGGAGGATGCAAGAGAACGAGGAGAGGTCTACGACCGTCTTCTTTGGGCCTTGCTTCCAATAGCGAGGTGCTCGATTCATAAGACCCCGTTGCTCCAGCGCTGCCCCTCCTGCGAAAGCGCTCAAGTCTACGCTTCAGGCGCTCAACTAGACGAGTGCTACGTATGCCGCGCGAACCTCAGAGCGATCCCCCCTTTACACGCGCCTTTGGAGCACCCCGGTTTTGGCGAGCAGCTGTTGCATGAGTTGGTAACAGCCTGCGCCGAGAATCCGAACCTGACTCTCAATCGGGAAGGAATGCGCCTTTTCTTCAAGAGGCACCGAAGAGACCTTCCCCCAGGAGACCCATTAGTCAATGTAAGGGCTCTTGGCTCTCGGTCGAGTAAGCCGTCGCTTATGAGTGTTCTGAAGTTCGCCACCGCGTTCGGAGCATCACTACTCGACTTTCAATCGTCACGGCCCCCTGACGTTAGTCACTGTCTCTATGATGCCGCATCCATTCCCACCTCCAGACGATGTGGTCGGCACCCCCGAAGTGTCTATTTGAAGGTTCAAGTGGCGCTGAACAGCGCCCTTGAAAACCCCAAGTCCTCCCCCGCATTTTGCACTTTCTGCGCAAACTTGGACGTGTCTACAGGTTACGTCAGACATAATTTCCCGATTGAGGCAAGAAAGTATGCGGATCTTCGACGCGAGTACTCTCATTGGAGACGGGAATCGGTGACGGTGGCTGCGCTGGAGATGGCCAACTCGGGACTCATCGATGACTACAGATCTGGGCGCATCAAGCAGCTCAAAGAGCTTATCCGCGCAGTTGCCAATGCCAGCGGTGTTCAAACGCTCACCGCGCGCAAGGTAGTGGAACATTGCCTCTCTTCTGAAACAACCGGACAGGCAAGCGTGAAGAATGCCCCCGGGGCTGGCAAGTGAGTTGGCCCGGCCCTAGTACCACCCACCTACGTGCTGCGGGCGCAATGTCCGCCTGCGGCCGGAGGCAGACATGCCAGCAAGCATGGTCTGCACTGCCACTCTTACGCGGATATGGCCCGGCATCTACAGCCGGGCCACATGGCCCAGTGCTTACCTCTTCTTTGCAGCCGAAGCCGCTTGAGCGTCGCAACGCTCCTTCAATGCCTTGGTCTGAGAGTCATTCAGATCAACCTTGTACTTCGATCGATCAGCCAGCTGCTCGCACGTCTTCGGCTTGGCTTGCGGCGCGGCTGCCGGCGCCGGATCGGCATGCAAGGCAGGATCGTGGGCAGATGCGCCTGAGGACCATGTCAGGCCGGCAACGAGGCATGCAGCGAACGTATAACGCAGTTTCATGGATTGACTCCTGGGTTGGTTCCGGCGGACTGCCGGGGGTGTTACGGCTGATACAGGTCGGCCTGATAGCCATTCAGTTCGATTGTGATGATCACCGGCGAGGTACCTCGGTTCTGCCAATACCAGCCATGTGTTCCATCGAAGGGAGCGATGAAAGTCCCCTCTGCTTTCGATTGGGCGCCCTCTACGGCGTAGCTGGTCCAGGCTCCCTTCACGTCAGGTCTCTCGCCATGCATGTCCACGGCGACCGGAGCGCTGGATGTCCAGCGGAACAGCATTCCTGCGCCCGTGGTCATGTGGGACTTCAGCTCCATGCCTTTGCCTGGCTCGATTTCGATGGTCATGGTGTCCTGACGCAGCGCGCCAGAACCAAAACCTACAGCCGCTGGATCAAGGGATTGCCCCTTGTTCTCTCCGAAGGCGACCTTGGCCTTCTCGGACAAGGCCGCAATGGCTTCCGGGCGCCCATTTGAGGTTTGAGGAACGGCTTCAGATGCGGAGGAATCGCCGCTCGCGGCCAGCGCATCCAAACCGAGGGCACGACCCACGCCAGTCGGGTCAATGCCGTACTCGGCGGGCAATACGGTAGTGATCAGAATCACACCAGCGACCGCCACGGCGAGCGCAGTTGATTTGAGAAGACGACGAGTGCTGGGAAGTTGCTGATTGATGGAAATGGACATTGAAAGCCTCGATCAAAGGTCAGGAAACGAAGTAGCCCGTCAGTTGCATGCCCATCAGCACGAAGCCGGCACACATCAGGACGGTATTGATGCTGTAGGCCTGCCGATGGAAGGACGGCAGACGGCGCCAGAAGCCCATCAGAATCAGGATGCCGGCCAAGGCCAGCAGCTGGCCCAGCTCCACGCCGACGTTGAACGCCAGCATGTTGGGCACCAGTCCGTCAGCGGACAGGGTGAAATCCTGCAACTTCGTTGCCAGGCCGAAGCCATGGAAGAAGCCGAAGATGAGCACGGCTGCTTTGGTGTTGGGCTGCACACCGAACCAGCGCTTGAACGCCCCCATGTTGTCCAGTGCCTTGTAGACCACGGACAGTCCGATGATCGCATCCACCAGGTAGGCATTCACGTGGAAGCCACCCAACACGCCCAGCAGTAGCGTCGTGCTGTGCCCAATGGCGAACAAGGTCACGTAGATGCTGACGTCACGCATCCGGTACAGGAAGAAGATCACCCCGAACAGAAAGAGCAGGTGGTCGTACCCGGTAACCATGTGCTTGGCTCCCAGGTAGGTAAATGCAATCAGCTGGGTGCCCGTGCTGTCCTCCAGGAAGGCCTGGTCACCCTCACTGACGCCGTGGGCGAACGCGGCCCAGGGAATCAACAGCGCGGCCAGCAGGGAGAGCCACGACAACGGTCTGTTCAACGGAATCAAGCGTAGGTTCCTCAACGTTGGAAAAAGGGAAAGCGTCATTCGGCTTCATCCTTGGACGTATCGCCCTCGCGATGGATGAGGCGGTAAAGCGCAGGAAGCACCAGCAGCGTCAAAAGCGTGGACGAGACGATGCCGCCGATGACCACCGTGGCGAGAGGACGCTGTACTTCAGCGCCGGCACCGACGTTCAGTGCCATGGGCAGGAAGCCCAGGCTGGCGACCAGGGCAGTCATCAGCACAGGTCGCAAGCGTCCCGCTGCCCCCTCGCTGACAGCGCGGTGGAGAGGCACACCCTGTTCCCGCAGGCTTTTGATGAAGCTGATCATCACCAGGCCGTTCAGTACCGCCACGCCCGAAAGCGCGATGAACCCGACACCGGCCGAGATGGACAGCGGAATGTCACGCAGCCACAGAGCCGCCACACCGCCGGTAAGGGCGAGCGGCACGCCGCTGAAAACGATGGCGGCATCACGTCCCGAACCAAACGCCATGAACAGCAGGCCGAAGATCATCACCAGCACTACGGGCACCACCACCATCAGCCGCTCGCTGGCCGAGATGAGCTGCTGGAACGTGCCGCCATACTCCACCCAGTAACCTTCAGGCAGCTGGACTTCATCTCCGACGGCGGCGCGCAGCTCCTCGACGAACGAGCCGAGATCGCGTCCGCGGACGTTGCTGGTGATAACCACACGCCGCTTGCCGTTCTCGCGGCTGATCTGATTCGGGCCTGGAGCCACCTCAACCTTGGCCAGCTGCCCCAGCGGAACGAAACCGCGATCAGCATCGGCCTCTGTCGAACCTGACACCGGTACAGGCAGTGATTCCAGCGTGCGCGTGTCCTGACGCAGGTTCTCGGGCAGCCGCACGACGATGTCGAAACGACGATCACCTTCGAATACCTGGCCAACGGACTCCCCACCCAATGCGACCGATACGGTCTTCTGCACATCGTCGATTGCCACGCCATAGCGCGCCAACGCGTCCAGGTCAGGCGTAATGGTCATCAACGGAAGGCCCGAGACCTGCTCCAGCTTCACGTCCGCTGCGCCAGTGATCCGGTTGGCAACGTCCTCGATCTGGCTGCCGATCTGTGCGAGTTGATCCAGATCGTCGCCATAGAGCTTGATCGCCACTTCCGCGCGCACGCCGGCGATCAGCTCATTCATGCGCATCTGCACCGGCTGAGTGAACTCGTAGTTGTTGCCGGGGATGGCTCTGACGGTCTTCTCCAGCTCGGCAATCAGCTGGGCCTTTGGTTTGCGCGGGTCCGGCCACTGGTCCCGATCCTTGAGCATGATGAAGGTGTCGGCGACCGACGGAGGCATCGGGTCGGTCGCCACCTCGGCAGTACCGATCTTGGCCACCACCTCGTCGACTTCAGGGAACTGCTTGATGGCAGCTTCCAGCTGGCGTTGCATGCCGATGGCTTGGGTAAGGCTGGTTCCGGGGATGCGCAGCGCGTGCAGGGCGATATCGCCTTCATCCAGGTTGGGGATGAACTCTGTACCCATGCGACTGGCACCGATGCCGGCCACCACGGTAAGTGCAACCGCTGCGCCGACCACCCACCTACGGGCACTGACCGCCCGCTCCAGCAGAGGGCCATACAGGCGGGTTACGCCACGCATGACCTTGGTTTCCTTCTCGGACACCTTGCCGGTGACGAACTGCGCCACGGCAGCCGGCACGAACGTCAGCGACAACGCCATGGCACCGGTGAGGGCGATTACCACGGTCAAGGCCATGGGATGGAACATCTTTCCTTCCACACCCGACAACGCGAAGATCGGGATGTACACCGCCGCGATGATGAACAGACCGAACAGGCTGGGCTTGATGACCTCGGCGCTTGCCGAAGCGGCCAGGGAGAATCGCTCCTCGCGCGTTAACAGGCGTCCCAGCGCATGCTGGCGTTCGCCGAAGCGGCGCAGGCAGTTCTCCACGATGATGACCGCGCCGTCCACGATCAGGCCGAAGTCGAGCGCACCGAGGCTCATCAGGTTGGCCGATACCCGGTTCTGCACCATTCCGGAGATCGTTAGCAGCATGGTCAACGGGATGACCGCAGCGGTGATGAGCGCGGCGCGCAGATTGCCCAGCAGCAGGAAGAGCACCGCGATGACCAGCAGCGCGCCCTCCAGGAGGTTCTTCTTCACCGTTTCAATGGTGCGATCCACCAGCTCGGTTCGGTCATACACCGGGTGCGCACGAACGCCCTCGGGCAGCGTGCCGTCGATCTCCTTCAGCTTGGCAGCGGTGCGCTGGGCGACGGCCCGGCTGTTCTCGCCGATCAGCATGAAGGCCGTGCCAAGCACAACTTCCTTGCCATCCTTGGTGGCGGCGCCGGTCCGCAGCTCGGTGCCTTCGTGGACATCAGCAAGATCGCCTACCCGCAGCGGCAGCCCCTCTCGATTAGCCACCACGATCTTGCGCAGGCCGTCCATGTCGGCAACCTGCCCAGGCACGCGTACCAGGTATTGCTCGCCGCTCTTCTCGATGTAGCCCGCACCGACGTTCGCATTGCTGCGGGCAACGGCCTCCATGACGTCCTGCAGGGTCAGGCCATAGGCCTGCAGCTTGCGGGGGTCTGGCGTGATATGGAACTGGCGGACGTAACCGCCCACGGTGTTGACCTCGGTCACGCCCTTCAGGTGCCGCATCTGCGGGCGTACCACCCAGTCCTGCAGGGTACGCAGTGCCATTGGCGTCCAGGTTTTCTCAGCTCCTGGTTCGGCCTCCACGGTGTACATGAAGATTTCGCCCAGGCCCGTGGCAACCGGTCCCAGTGTTGGCTTCAGGCCATTGGGCAACTGGGAGGCCGCCTGCTGCAGACGCTCAGCAACCTGCTGGCGGGCGAAGTAGATATCCGTCCCATCCTCGAATACCACGGTCACCTGCGAAAGGCCGTAGCGCGAGATTGAGCGTGTGTACTCCAGACGTGCCAACCCGGCCAGTGCGGTTTCAACCGGGAAGGTCACGCGCTGCTCGGCTTCCAGTGGCGAATAGCCAGGGGCTTCGGTGTTGATCTGTACCTGTACATTGGTAATGTCAGGCACGGCGTCGATGGGAAGCTTGCTGTAGTTCCAGATGCCCAGGCCGGACAGCGCCAGCACGAGCAGCAGCACAAGCCATCGATGCGCGATGGACGCGCGAATGATTCGCTCTAGCATGGGATGCCCCTCAGTGATCGTGGCTCGCGCCAGACTTTTCGATGTCCGCGCGAATCAGGTAGCTTTGCTCGCTGACATAACGGGTACCGGGCTTGAGGCCACCGAGTACCTCGACCAGCTGCCCATCGCGCTTGCCGAGCTCAAGCATGCGCACCTCATACGTGTCGCCCACCTGTGCGAAGACCACGGTGAAGTCACGGAAGCGCTGCAGCCCGGATTCCTTGACTGCCAACGGGACCTGGGTTTCGGACAACACGACCTCGGCCGACACGGCCATACCCGGGCGCCACCGGCCGTCTTCATTGGGGATGCTGACCCGTGCGACTACGCTTTGGCCGGCACTGGCCAAGGGGAGCAGGCTCTGCACCCGTCCTTGGGTTTCATGGGCGCCAGTGGCTGAGCGAAGCGTCACCACCTGGCCTGCAGCAAGCCGCTCGGCGTCGGTGCCCAGTGCCCGCAGGTCTACCCATACCTCGGAGAGGTCGGCGATCTCGAACAACGTGTTGTCTGCCGCCACGTCCCCAACGCTGGTATTACGCGCCAACACGATTCCGCCAAACGGCGCGATGACGGCATAGCTGCGCATGCTGTCGTTGCCCTCCACCGTGGCCAGAGTCTGGCCCGCACTGACCCGCTGGCCCATCTCGACTGCAACGCTGCGCACCACGCCGGGAAAGCGTGCTTTCACTGCGGCTTGCCGCGCCGTGTTAACCGTCACGTTGCCCATCAAGGTCACTGTGTCGCGGATGCTGGCACTGCCTGCTGCTTCCACCACGATGCCCGCGTCCTTAGCTGCTTGTGGTTCGATTCGCGTACGGCCTTCATAGGAGGGGTAGTTCCAGCGATGGGACTTGCCTGCTGCGGTGACTTCGGCCACCACATCGAACGAGTGCGGCTCAGTGACCTCCCCACTGCCGACGAGGTAGCCGTTCTCCGGCTTGAAGCTGAAGGTATTGACCTCGCCGTCCAGACGCTTGAGCTGCATGCTCGCCTGCACTTCGGAAGGCGGAATCGGTTTGTCGTTGCGATACGCGTAAAGACGGAAGTGTGGCGGCGTGTTGGTTTCGTAAACGGTGATCTCGAGGGAAAAATCGCCGTCACGCAGCATGCGCCCTCGATTCGGCCCTCGTTCGTAGTCGGCGGATGCGGCAGCTGTCTCGGTAGAGGCTTCGGTCGCGGCTTTGTCACCGCCGCAGGCGGAAAGGACCAAGGGGAACATGATCAGGAATGCGTAGCGGTTCATGGGCGGATGTCCAGAGCGGAGGCGGTGAGGCGATCTGCCTCGACCAGCAGTCGGAGATAGCGGGCGGCGGCTTCAACTTCGCGCTCGCGAAGGTCGAACAGGGTCTTCTGCGCCTGGCCCAGCGCCAGATAGGAGAATCGGCCCTCCTCGAAGCCGCGCCGGCTCTGCTTCAGTGCTGCCTCGGCCTTGGGCAGCTGGCGTTCGCGTACCGACTCGACCTCCAGCTGCGCTTGCCGCAATTGCTGGTAGATATCGAAAAGTTCCTGTTGCAGTTCAACGGCCTGCGCTTGGCGCCGGGCACTGAGGGCAGACAGCTCGTGGTCGACTTCAGAAACGGAATACGCTGATCGCTTGCGGCTGCCCAATGGGACAGAAACCGACATCACCAATCCGCTGTCTTTGGTGGCTTCCAGCCGGCGAATGCCCAGGCCCACGCTGACATCTGGCCGGGCGGCGGCAAGCGCCACGTTACGGCGCGCGGTCAGCACGCCTGCCTGGGACTCAAGAAGCTGTTGCTGAGGTGTCGAAGGCAGCTTCGCGGCCATCGCCTGGAACTGCTCAAGGGGGGGCAGCACCGAGGTATCACCAGCGACGGCGCCAAAGTCGACCGTCAACGCACCCCATGAAGCTGCGAGCGCATGGCGTGTCGACTCCAGACGCTCCAGCGCCTGATCGCGCTTGAGTTCGGCGTCGGCAACTGCGATTTCTGCCGCTCGCAGGTCGGAATCAGGATTGCGCGCCGCCGAGACCCAACGCCCGACCTCTCGCTGCAGGGCGCGCGCCATCGCGATGCGCTCCTGCGCGTGTTCCACATGCTCCTGCGCGGCCAGCACATCGATGAACCGTCCTGCGGCTCGGGTGGCGATGGTTACGCGAGTCACGTCCCCTGCCCGTTGGGCCGCGTCGATCTCCGCGCCGCCCAATGCCTGTCGCGCAGCGCGCTTGCCGCCAAGTTCCAGCAGGCGGGATACGCGGAACGTTGCCTCAGCGGCATCCATCCCTGAAACGCTGCCGCTGCCAGCAACGTTCTCCAGTTCCCCGCCCAGAATGATTGGCGCCGGCAGGCCCTCCCGGGCTGCACGGCTGCGGGTTGCCTCCAGCTGGGCGGCATCAGCTGCGGCGCTCGGATGACTGCCCAGGGCGCGGGCGACCGCTTCCTCCAGGCGCAGAACTTCGGCGGCATGGCCAGGCACGGCCATACCGCAGGCGCCGGCAACGGCCAGCGCCCACACACTACGGAATTTCACGGAAGCCTCCGGAAAGATGTCAGAACAACGCGCTGCCGCCCGCTAAGGCAGGCAGCAGAACAGGCCGCGCGGACGCGGCAGGCGTTGTCAGACGATCGGAGGCCGGAAGGGCGAGGCGGGATAACCCAAAGGCACGCGCAGCAGCCGCAATGTGGGCACGTCGGCGCTCAGTGCGAGAGCGACTACCTGGTGGTAGCCATTGAACAGGCTCCCTGCGAAGCTTGCGTCTGCCTGGTGCAGCACGCTGTGCGCACCAGAGGCGTGGTCGTCGTCGAGGTTGTCACTGGCTCCGGCCGGATGGGAATGCCCATGGTCGAACGCAGCGGCGATGTCGTGCTCCAGACCATGCAGTTCGCTCAGCTGGATCACCATCGGCCGCGCCACAACACTCAGCAGCATCAGCGCGAAAAGGCTGATGCGGGCGAGCACACGGTGGCGGGCGGAAAGACGCATGAGATCTAGGGTAAATGTGGCACGTGGCCTTGTCGAGATGGTAGGACGAATGTTTGCAGAGGAGCGTACCCGGCTGCCCCGGGCACGCCCTCCTGGCCTGGTCTTACATTTTCTTCAGCTGTTCATACTGCCCGCCCGTACGCAGCAGCAGGGTGACCGGTTCCTCGCCGCGGTTGCGCCAGAACCAGCCGTGGTTGCCCGTAAAGGCGGCCAGAAGTACGCCCTGGTCGGACGCCTCACCTCGCCCCTTCTCATAGCTGATGGCACGACCACCGCCGTCACCATGGGTGTCGAAGTTCACCACCCCGCCCTGGACCGACCAAGTGTAGGTCGCACGCTCGCCTTCCTTCATGGAAAGCTTGATTTCGGTACCCTGACCGGGCGCCAGCACGACTTCGGCTTCGTCACGCCATTCCATGGCTGCGGGCGCTGAGGCCGAAGCAGCGGCCGGCTTGGGAGTGACTTCGACTGTCTGGCGATCCCGCGTGGAGACCTGGGTGAGCACGGCGAGGCCCTCCTCGGCCCGGGCATCCATGGCCGCATCCGCTGCGGCTTCTTCGGACAGTTGCTGCTTGATCTGTCCCATCTCGGTCAGACCCAGCATTCGGCCTATACCCAACGGATCCACGGCGTGTTCCGCAGGCAGCACGACACCGATGAGAAGCACGACGGCGATGCCGGCGGCGATGAGGGTAGTGCGCGCCAGCTGACGGCTGCTGGGGAGGTCACTTTCGAGGGGCTTGCTGTTGTACATGATGGTAGGGATCTCTCAAGGATTCAGGAAATGGCGTAGCCGGTCAGCTGCATGCCGATCAGGACGAAACCTGCGCAGAGCATTGCCGCGTTGGCGAAGTAGGCGTGCTTGAAGAAGCTGGCGGTGCGGCGCCAGTAGCCCATCACAATCAGGATGGCGCCCAGGGCAAGCATCTGCCCCATTTCCACCCCGACGTTGAAGGCGAGCAGGTTCGGCAGAAGACCATCGGGGGAGATGTCGTACTCGATGATCTTGGTGGACAGGCCAAAGCCATGGAACAGTCCGAACACCAGTGTCGCGACCTTGGTATTGGGCTGGAAGCCGAACCAACGCTGGTAGGCACCGAGGTTGTCCAGCGCCTTGTAGACCACTGACAAGCCGATGATCGCATCGATCAGATAGCTGTTGATGCCCACATTGAAGAGCACACCCAGCAGCATCGTCGTGGAATGACCGATGGCAAACAGGGTGACGTACAGCGCGACATGCTTCATCCGGTAAAGAAAGAAGATCACGCCCAGCAGAAACAGAATGTGGTCATACCCGGTGGCCATATGCTTGGCGCCCAGGTAAGCGAAGGCGATCAGATTTACCCCTGATATTTCTTGGATGTAACCCTTGTCGCCCTCGGCGATGGCATGCGCCAGAGCACCATCGGCAGTGAAAACAAGCAGCAGCATGGTTATCGCTGCGAGCAGCGTACGCGGCCAGTGCGACGGCATGGCCATGGGATGGGTACGGGTGGATAACCCGGAATGTGGTCTGGGGATCATGATGGAGTTCTTGAGTGACATGACATGCCACGGTCCTCCGTGCCGCGCCCCGCCACAGGCGCACTGCAACGCCATGCAGATGTGTGCCAGGGCACGCATGCACGTCGTTACCGCGCGGTGGCGCAGGAGTCAGCCGGATCGTGGCCGGAATACAGAGGGGAACTGCGATGCGTCTAGCCGCAAGCCAGCCGCATGCCCGCAGAAAGCAGGCAGCGCGGCAGACATGCGCCCGGCATCAGGCCGCGACGATTGGAGGCCTGAACAACGATGAGCAGTGATGGGCAATGAACGCTGCCTGGCGATGCCAGGGGTGCGCACCACGGCCGATGGCTGGATCGTGGAGTGCTACGTCCAGCAGGATGCCAAGTGACCCGCCCAGATCGGACTGGTGCAGCACGCCATGGCCGCCCGACGCGTGCAGAGGATCCCGATCTGCAGCATCCCGATCGCCCGCGTGCGGATGTCCATGTTCGGCTGCGGTCTGCACCATGTGCTGCAGACCATGCAGCTCGCCAAGATGATTCAGCACCGGGCGCAGGAACATGCTCGCCACCAGCATCAGAAAGATGCTGGTGAGCAGTCGCACATTCGATATCCGGCGCAGTGATGTCATGCTCAAAGACTAGTGTGTTGCTGGATCAAAGTCGACACGAAAAAGGGGGTTGTTCAGCGTGCGCGCGCTACTGGGCATCTCTGGTGACACGTCGTTCATCCGGGCCAACGGGTATGGTTGTCATCGATGACAAAACGGTGCGAGTGGCCTTGTTCCGTATGCGCGTGTTCCTGCATGTGCGGATGGTCCGCAGGGAGATCATCATGTCGGTGGGTGATTGCGTCAGGATCATTCGCAGGCCAGGTACGCCAGGCGAATAGAAGCCCCGCGCAGGCCACCACCGCGAGCGCCAGAACCGCCACCGGCATGCCCAGGCGTGCCCCCACGGTACCGGCCAGTGGGTAGGCAATCAGCCAGCAGACGTGGGAAAGCGAGAACTGCGCGGCGAACAGGAAAGGAAGGTCAGTGGACTCTGCCGAGCGCCGTAGCAGCCGGCCGCCGGGTGTCACCAGGCCGGCGTAGCTCATGCCCAGCAATGCCCAGCCGGACAGCACCAGGGGCCAGCCGATCGCGGAGGGCGTCAGCCACCACGTAACCCCCAAGGCGGTAAGCACCGCAAGCATCATGCTGGCTGCAGACAGCATCACGCGACGGTCCGGTACGCGGTCCAGTACCTTGGGAAGAACCAACGCCATCAGCATCGAGCCGCCGCCGAACGCAGCCAGGGCCCAGGCGACCTGGGCTTCAGCACCGCCCAGCACGTTGCGCACGACCACCACCGTATTGACGAATACCATCGCACCACCCGCGGCAGCGCACAGGTTCAGCGCCAGCAGGCCTTTCAGTCGAGGCGTCTTCAGATAGATACGCATGCCACGGATGGCCCGTGCATAGGGGCCTTCCTTGCGCGGCGAGGCTGCAACGAACGGGAATGCCGTGACCACGACCAGCAGCGCTGAGCAGACGAAGCCCACCGACGTGCCAGCGAAAAGGCCATGGAAGCTGATCAGTGTCAGCAGGGCCGCCGCCAGCGCAGGGCTGAGCAGGCTTTCCAGGTCATACGCCAGCCGCGACAAGGACAAAGCACGGGTGTAGTCGCGCTCTTCCTTGAGGATTTCCGGAATGGTCGATTGGAACAGCGGCGTGAAGCAGGCTGATGCCGACTGCAGAAGAGCGATGAGCAGGTACACCTGCCAGATCTGATTCACGAAAGGCAGGCACAGTGCCGCGGCCGCGCGCACCAGATCAAGCCCGATCAGGACCGGCTTACGCAGATTGGCTGGCACGACCGCGCCGGACATAGGCGCGAGCAGGACGTAGACCACCATCTTGATGGCCAGTGCCGTGCCGAGCACCTGGCCGGCCTGCGCGCCGGCCAGGTCATAGGCGAGCAGCGAAAGCGCCACGGTCGCCAAGCCAGTACCGACCAACGCAATCACCTGGGCAGCGAACAGATTCCTGAAGGTCGGAAAACGGAGAACCTCGATCATGGCTGTCCTCGGAGGAATGGAGTGCAGAAATGCCAATACCCTGCGGATCGTAGAACGATCCGCAGGGCCGGGCGTGAAACTGTGGAAGGGAACGTACTCAATCGGTTTCCGGCGCCGGCAGTGGGTCCTCGATGCCCGCTGCCTTCCTGCGCGCAGTCCTGCGCAGCACCAGCCCACACAGTGCCGGCAGGACGAACAGGGTCAGCACGGTGGCCGTGATGAGGCCGCCGATGACCACGGTTGCCAACGGCTTCTGCACTTCAGCACCCGTGCCGGTTGCGATCGCCATGGGCACAAACCCCAGTGAAGCAACCAAGGCCGTCATCAACACGGGCCGGACGCGCTCCATTGCACCCTGCTCCACCGCCTCGTCCGGCTCCATGCCGTCATGCAGGCGCTTCTTGATGGCGGAGATCAACACCAGTCCGTTCAGCACCGCCACACCCGAAACAGCAATGAACCCCACTGCTGCCGAGATCGAGAACGGAATGCCGCGCAAGGCCAGCGCGAAGAAGCCACCGGCCAGCGCCAGCGGTACGGCCGTCAGCACGGTGCCGGTCAACAGCCCGTTGCCGATGGCCATATACAACACCGCGGCAATCAGGATGAAGCACAGCGGCACGATGATGGCCAAACGCTGGGTAGCTGCCTGCAGGTTCTGGAACTGCCCGCCCCACTCGATCCACGAGCCAGTCGGCAGTTGCACCTGCTGTGCGATCGCTACCTTGGCATCGTCCACGAAGCTGCCCAGATCACGCCCCACGACGTTGGCCTCTACATAGATCCGGCGCTTGCCGTTGTCACGACTCACCTCGTTCAGACCCTGCGTGAAGCGGAAGCTGACCAGCTCACGCAGCGGCACCGAAGGGCTGCCTTCCTGATTCCCCGGCGGCAGCATGACCGGCACCGCACCCAGGACGTCCAGATCACTTCGGTCGACGCGGGGCAGTCGAACCACCACATCGAAGCGGCGATCGCCCTCAAAGATCTGGCCCGCTTGCCGTCCGGCCAACGCGGCCGACACCGTATCAGCCACATCCTTCACGGTCAGGCCATAGCGGGCGATCGCTGCGCGATCAAACGCCATGTCGAAGGTCGGGAAGCCACCGGTCTGGGCCACACGCACATCCGATGCCCCGGGAATCTTCTTCAGCACAGCAGCAATTTTGTCTGCGCTGGTGGCCAAGGCCGTCAGGTCTTCGCCGTAGATCTTCACCGCCACGTCGCTGCGCACACCACCGATCAGCTCGTTGAAGCGCATCTCGATCGGCTGCGTGGCGTCGTAGTTGTTGCCCACCAGGAACGCGGTCTTCTCGCGGATGCGCTCGATGACCTGCTCTTTGGTCTTCACACCATCAGGCCACTGGTCCTTCGGTTTCAGGATGACGTAGTTGTCCGATGCGTTGGGCGGCATGGGGTCTGCGGCAAGGCTCGCCGTACCCGCCTTGGAGTAGACGGTCTGCACCTCGGGAAGCGTCAGCACAGCCCTTTCCAAGGGAAGATCGATGGCCACCGACTGTTCGATGGACGTGGAGGGAATACGAACGGAGGACAGGTTCAGGTTCTGCTCGTCCAGTGTCGGCATGAACTCACGTCCGACGAAGGAGAACGCCACCGCGCCGGCCAGCAATACGCCCAGTCCGCCGGCAAGATATGGCATCGGTTGCCGGATCGCATTGCGCAGCAACGGTTGGTAACGGCTCTTCGTGGCCGCCACGACACGCACTTCCTTCTCGGAAATGTGGCCCTTCAACATGACAGCGACCATCGCCGGAACGAATGTCAGCGAGAGGACAAAGGCCGATGCAAGCGCCAGCATCAGGGTGATCACCATCGGCGAGAACATCTTGCCTTCCACGCCCTGGAACGTCAGGCACGGAACAAAGACGAGGAAGATGACCGCCTGTCCGTAGATCGTCGGGCGGACCATCTCCTTGGAGGACGCGATGGTCTCGTGCAGGCGCTCGCTCAGAGTGAGGATTCTACCTTCGGCATGCTGACGCTCGGCCAATCGTCGCAGTGAGTTTTCGACAATGATCACAGCACCGTCGATGATCAGTCCAAAATCCAGCGCTCCCAGGCTCATTAGGTTGCCGGAGATGCCCAGCTTGTTCATGCCGATTGCGGTGATGAGCAGGGACAACGGAATTACCAGTGCAGCAATCACTGCCGCACGCCAGTTCCCCAGCAACGCGAACAGGATGACCACCACCAGCAGCGCGCCCTCCGTCAGGTTCTTGGCGACGGTCTTGATGGTCGCCACCACCAACTGCGAGCGATCCAGCGTCGGGACGATGCTCACACCCGGCGGCATGGTCTTGCTGATCTCCTTGAGCTTGTCGCCGACAGCGGCGGCCACGGTGCGGCTGTTGGCGCCAACCAGCATCAGTGCGCTGCCCACCACCGTTTCGTAGCCATTGCGGCTGGCGGCACCTCGCCGCAGCTCGCCGTCGATCACCACCCGCGCGACATCACCCACCGTGACCGGAACACCGTTGCGGTTACCCACCACGGCCCGCGCGATCTCATCCACCGACCGGATACGGGCATCAGCTCGCACCAGATAGGACTCACCAGAGCGCTGGATGTAGTCCGCACCCACCGAAAGATTTGCATCCTGCAGCGCGTTCGCCAAGTCGGTATAGGAGAACCCGTATTCGGCAAGCTTGGCTGCATTGGGCTCGACCACATACTCCTTCACGTAGCCGCCCAGGCTGTCGACGTCAGCCACGCCCGGCGTCGTGCGCAACTGCGGGCGCACGATCCAGTCCTGTACCGTGCGCAGGTACGCTAGGCGCGCCATATCATCGGTCAGGCGATCACCCTGGTCGGTCAGGAATGAACCATCGCTCTGCCATCCGGGCTTGCCATCGTTGCGTGGAGCGTCCTTGCCATCGGGGTGTGTGAACTCGACGCTGTAGTGGAATACCTCGCCCAGGCCAGTGGAAACCGGCCCCATCAGCGGCTCGGCGCCTTCGGGAAGCTGCGGCCGGGCCTGGGTCAAGCGCTCGGTGACCTGCTGGCGCATGAAGTACAGATCGGCACTTTCATCGAAGATGACCGTCACCTGGCTGAAACCGTTGCGCGAGAACGAACGCGTGTTGGCAACGCCGCGCAGGCCCGCCATCGCGGTCTCGATGGGATAGGTCACCCGCTTTTCCACCTCCACCGGGCTGAGCGTGGGGATGACGGTGTTGATCTGCACCTGCTTGTTGGTGATGTCCGGGGTGACATCGATCGGCAGCATGTTCAACTGCCAGGCACCGATGACCGAGATCACCAGCGTTATGAACAACACCAGCCAGCGGTGCCGCACGGCACCTGTAAGCACCTGTTCGATCATCACTCGTCTCCGCCGGACTTGTTCATTTCTGCCTTTACCAGGAAGGCGTTGCGGGTTGCTACACGGGTTCCTGCGGAAACACCGGAGAGGATCTGCGCCATTCCACCACTACGCACGCCTACGAACACGGGCTGGGCGTTGAAACCCTTCTCCGTGCGCACGAACAGCACGTCCTTGCCATCGATGTTCTGCACGGCTTCTTCGGGAACGGACATCCCACCGGACTGCCCGGCTGACGCCACAAGGCGCACCTGCACGCCGTCACCGACGACAAGTCCGGCACCAGCGTTTTCCGGCGTAATCACCACGGTGGCAGCTCGCGTCAATCCCCCCACCGCCGTCGCTACAGAACGGACCTTGCCTGATACCACGGTGCCGTCAGAGCGCACGATGGTGGCTGGATCACCGGAGCGGATCCGGCTGGTATCACCCGCGCGCACCGATGCCTGCACCTCCACGCCATTCGAGCCGGTGACGCGATAGAGGGTGGCCTGTGGTTCAACGAATACACCCAGTGTGGCCTGGGAACTGCTGATGGTCCCGGCGATGGGGCTGACCACCGAAACGCTGCCGCCGCCATCGACGTTGGCGGTGCGAGCCACCAGCGCAGCCCGTTGCGCTTCCGCCTGTGCCGACAGGTAGGCAGCTTGGCTGGCTTCGGCCTCCTGGCGGGCAAGCACCCCCTGCGCCAACAGCGACTGGTCCCGGCTGGCATTCTTCTGCGCCAGGGAAAGACCGGCATTGGCCACGCGCAGATCTGCTGCGATGCGTGCGCCATCAGGGCTGGCGACCCGTGCAAGGATATCGCCCTTGGCGACCTTGTCGCCCACCTGGCGCAGCACCTCGGTCACGTTGCCTGCGGCCCTGGATACCACCACGGCTTCGCCACCCGGAATGGCAACGACGGAGCCGGCTGCGCCAATGTTGGCTGCTACATCAGCGGAGGTGACAGCCTCAACCGCAATGCCGGCTGCTCCTAGATATGCGTCTGGAATGGCAACGGCCTGCACGCCGCCGGTATCTTCTGCGGCAGGGGGTGCAGCGTCTGCCGAGGCGGGCGCGTTGGAGGACTGTGAAAGGCGGGCGATGCCGAAGCCTGCGCCAAGCGCCAGCGCGGCGACGCCAAGCATGCCCAGAGTATTCACGGAAGGAGTATTTCGCTTCATTCAACGGTCTCCGAAGACGATCTGGCCATTGGCCATTGCAAGTGATGCGTAAGCACGGACTCGCGCAAGGCGCGCATCGACGACCGCCAACCGCGCATCAGTCAATGTGCGGCGGCTGAGCAGCAGTTCCACCAATGGCGTGCGGCCGGCCTCATACCCCAGCCGGCCCATGCGGTAGGCCTCGGCCGCGGCTTTTTCACCCTCGGCAGCTGCCTCGAGGCCGCGTCGTGCCGCAGCCACCTGGGACAACGCGGTAGCGCGATCTGCCTGGCTCTGCAGGCGCGCAGCGTCCAATCGCGCCCTGGCCGCGTCGGTACGGGCGCGGGCGGCGCTGATGCCGCCACTGTTGCGGTCGAACAGCGGTACGGACAGCGAAAGGCCCACGACCAGCGCGTCCCCACCTGCTGCAAAGCTGCGACGCCCTGCAGACACGTTCAGGTCCGGCGCACGCTTGAGCCTTTCGATACGCAGTTGGGCTTCGGTAGCGTCCACGTCCGCCTTGGCTGTCAGCACCGCCGTGGCATCGCCTGCGGTTGCGCCCACCGTTGGCCAGTCGCGCTCCAGAAGGGACTGGCCCACACCTGAGTACGTCTCGGTCTGGCCGGCCAGCACCGACAACTGCTCAAGAGCAGCCGTCGTCTCGGCATCGCGACTGGCAGCAGCCGATTGCGCCGCGCTCAGGCCGGCCTGGGCTTGGGCGGAACGAAGGCTGGCCTCTTTGCCAGCTTCCACCAGAGCCTTGGCCGCACGCAGGTCGCCCTCGGCGCGCTCCACATCCTCCTGCGCGATTGCCCGGCGAATCAGGCTGGCCTCGGCAGCGGCGTAGGCCACCGCCAGCGCTGCCGAGAACTCAACCTGCGCTTGGTGTTGCCGAGCTTCGGCCGCCTGCAGGCCCTTCTCGCCCGCCTGGATACGCGCGCTCCGCTGGCCGAAGATCTCCAGCGGCTGGGTCACGGTGTAGGTGGTCTGGCGCTGGCTGCTGCCATTGCTTAAGGGTGCGTTGAGATTCTCGACAAGGCCGTCGATAGTGGGGTTGCGCAATGCTCTGGCCTGCCGGGCATCGCCGGCGGCCGCTGCGGTGTCGAAGCGCTTTTCCTGCAGGTAGGGCGATTGCGCCCTGCTCTGTTCCAGCAGATCTTCGTAGGTGGGCGCGTCGGCAGCCCACGCCACCGATGTGCCGGCCAGCGCCAGCAGTGTCGACAAGGCAAGCAATGAGTACTTCATCCAGGGGTCCAGTGCAGTGATGCCGCATCAGCGGTCGTCTCATGCACTACGCGGCCGGTGTGCCGCTCCCCTCAGATCTGGAGTTTTTTTTACCTTCCCAACGCCGAAGCCAGCTTTGCCCGGGCACGGAGCACCCGGCCCTCGATCGTTTTCAGGCTGATGCCCAGCGCAGCGGCTGCTTCGACCTGGGACAAGCCTACGAATGCCGTCAGCACCAGTGCCTCGCGCAAGGCGGGATCGATACTGTCCAGCACGCGCATCACGCTGGCGAGTTCAAGACTGGAACTGGCGCTCTGTTCCGGGCCGGCCTGGTCCGATACCAGCGTTCGGCTCTCTTCATCGTCGATGGGCCGGGCTTTGAACAGGAAGTAACGCACCCGGCGGAAACGTTGGGTATCGCGAACCTTGTTGATTCCGATACGCATCAACCACGGAAGCACCGGGCGAGCGGGGTCATACTCAGCCAACGCGCGCCACGCCGACACGAACGTTTCCTGCACGACGTCGTCCACGTCGGTTTCCGGAACGCCCATGCCTCGCACCATCTGGGTGATGGCCGGCGAGTGCCTGCGCACCAGGCGCGCGAATGCCGCTGGGTCACCCGCAGCAGCTTCGACGGCCCAGTTGTTGTCTTCCTCGATCGTCACGCTCGGGCCATGCTTTCAAGGGGAATCGTTGCGCAGCGCGTCCAGCAGCGCCTTGTCGTAGGCAGCGCGGTGATCGGGCTTCAGCCCCGCACGCATCTCGAAGACGTGCTCCAGCGTGATGCGCTGCAGATCGCCCGCCGCGCGCTCGACCTCCCTGCTTGCCGCCTCTACCTGCGGACTCCAGCGAGGATCAGCCGCAATGGCATCGGCAAGTTGACGGTTGGCGATCCGCAGACGCGCCTCGATCTCGCCCCGGCGCGTGGCGAACAGCTGCTCTTTGGCCTGCAGGATGTCCTTCTCAGAATTATCCAGGGGCACCACGGCGTGCAGCCGCTCATGCAGGTCGCTGTGGCCGGGGTTGAGGTAGTGCCAGCCCCAGCCGATGCCGAGGGCGCAGACCACGCCGATGACCGCGCCGGCCAGTGTCGCCAGAGGCAGGCGCATGGCGGTTCCGATAGCCATCAGCGTTCCACCAGCAGGGCGTAGGGGGACATGGCAGCCGGCGCCGCGACCCAGGTGGGCCGCGGGTTGGACTGGGTGACGAGGAATGCAGAGCCCACCCCGCCACAGGTCAGCACCGCAGACAGCGCCGCGCAGGTTACAGCGCGGCGGAGCTCGCGGCGTCCCGCCCATTTGGCAGGTGGCGGCTCCTGGGCCAAGCGGGCCAGCAGCGCATCGGTTCCCGCGCTGGCATCTGCGCGCGTTGCGTTTGCGGCTTTTGCAAGCCAGTCATCAAGGTTGTTCATCTGCAGATCTCCTCGTCCACATACTTCATACGGCTGCCAGGGCGGTTTCCCCTCGAACACTAGCAGTTGATGAACGTAGTATCTGAATAGACCAGCCTAGACCAGCCGGAATCTGTTCCTTCGCGAGAGCCGTCAACGATGTCTGCTTCCGGCCAGAATCAGACACGTTGCCCCCAAAAAGTGCCACTCGCGCGGAACCTAGTTCTCCAAAGCGGTTCTACGCGCAGACTCTTCTCGACTACGCGCCATGAAACTCCTGCTCAGCTGCCGTCAATACGCTGCGGGGGTCCGTCTGAAGAACTTCGATAGGAGTGGCCGCACCAAGGAGCGCATGGCGAGTCATAAACCACTCTAATTCGCCCCAACCTGTGGACCGGCCCTGTGCGTCCAAGAACAGACCACTTTCACGAAGAACTCCTACGATCTCCGCAAGAAATGGGAGAGGTCGTCCATCTTGTCCAAATTGCCATGGAGGGTAACGCCAGCTACCACCGTGGATCTCCCAATAGACAGCTAGAACGGTCCCCGCTCCTCTAAGCTGATTCATCTGCTGGGCCACGTCTTGACCATCGAGTGCGAAGCGCTTGGCCACCTCTACGGAGGTCAGCCAATTGCACGCAAGGCGGCCTCTCCGCTCAGCGGAAGCCGCCTCCGCTGAGCACGATGGCTCATTCTTTTCAGACAGGTTTGAACCTTCAGGTCCCATGTGGAGATCACCAGAGCTCGTCCTCTGGATCTTAGCGCCATTGATGACGGGTGGCAGCACGACACCAGCCCAGGCCTGACGGGGAGCTCTTCAAGAAAGTGGCAATGCACGTCATCATAAGTTGGCCATTCCGGCCAACTTACGCCTCTCAGGATGCCCCTGCCTTACCGCGTCTAGCTGTACTCGGAAATTCCAGCAACTCGGGGCCAACTCATGCTTTCGATGTCAGTAACAGTTGGCCTTCACGGCCAACTTATGGTTACACCCACACATCGGACAACAATAGGATCATCAATTGGTGGGCCCACCAGGATTCGAACCTGGAACCAAAGGATTATGAGTCCTCTGCTCTAACCGTTGAGCTATAGGCCCGTGCAACGTGAAAGTGTAGTTGAGTCAGGCCTTCTCTCGCCACCGACCGGCCGCAGAAGCGTGCCTCAGCCGAAACCATTGCCCATGGCCCGGACCCGAGCTGCATTCTGTCCGGCCACTTCTAGCAGCACCTTGGAGCGCAGCAGGCCAGACGCTGCAACCCGCTCCCAGAAATCTACCGCGAGCGGAGCCGCCCATTGCAGGTGATCCAGCTGGCCTGCGCGCCGTGGTGCGACCGGGGGGAAGCGGCGTTGTCGCCCGCAGAACGCCCGTTCGCGAGGGGGCCAGGGACATCGGCAGCATGTCGTAGGCAGGGGCAAGCGGCAACGCCCCCCGATCCAGCAGATGGAAGCCGACGTTGCCCTGATGCATGTTTGTATTGCCGATCAATTGCCCAAAGGCGTGCAGCCGCGACAGGGCGGTTGTGGTCTCCTGATGGATCCACCGCTGCGCTCGCAACTGCTCACCCGCCTGCCCCCAATCCATGGTTACGTCACCCACATACGCGGAGGACAGGGCCAACAGCGACACGAATCCACGCCGTCCCAGGGTGCCCGGCGAGCGATCAAACCGCTTCACCTCCAGGAAGGAGTGGCTGTCGGTCTGGATGAGCGACGATTCTGCTGCAGATACACCCGCCTCGCGCAGAACCTCAAGCGCCAGATGCTCGCAGACCAACAGGTCTGCCCATCGCTCGGCAGCCTCCCCCGCGCCTGGCAGGGCGAACTTCACCAGCGCGGCATAGCGGCCGCCATCGTGCTCGACCGTCGCGGTGAACTTGGGCTGTTCGCCGCCGGGCGAGGAACCCACATCTTCGCCTTCCAGCGCAGCAGTTGCCCATTCGGGATAGCTACGAATTAATTTACGAAAAAAGAAAACCCCGCCGAGGCGGGGTTTTCCAGTTCACGACACAACCGCTGGAATCAATCGATATCCAGGAAGCTGCGCAGCTGTTCCGAGCGGCTCGGGTGACGCAGCTTGCGCAGCGCCTTTGCTTCGATCTGGCGGATGCGCTCGCGGGTCACGTCGAACTGCTTGCCGACCTCTTCCAGCGTGTGGTCGGTGTTCATGTCGATGCCGAAGCGCATGCGCAGCACCTTGGCTTCCCTCGGGGTGAGGCCGGCCAGCACGTCACGCACGGTTTCAGACAGATTGATGTTGGTGGTGTTCTCGATCGGGGACTCCACATTGGTGTCCTCGATGAAGTCGCCCAGATGGGAATCCTCGTCGTCGCCGATCGGGGTTTCCATCGAGATCGGCTCCTTGGCGATCTTCATCACCTTGCGGATCTTGTCTTCCGGCATGTCCATTTCCTTGGCCAGCTCCTCCGGCGTGGCCTCGCGGCCGTACTGCTGGAGCATCTGGCGGGAAATGCGGTTCAACTTGTTGATCGTCTCGATCATGTGCACCGGAATACGGATGGTGCGCGCCTGGTCGGCGATCGAGCGGGTGATGGCCTGGCGGATCCACCAGGTCGCATACGTGGAGAACTTGTAGCCGCGGCGGTACTCGAACTTGTCCACGGCCTTCATCAGGCCGATGTTGCCTTCCTGGATCAGGTCGAGGAACTGCAGGCCGCGGTTGGTGTACTTCTTGGCGATCGAGATCACCAGGCGCAGGTTGGCCTCGACCATTTCCTTCTTGGCCTTGCGCGCCTTGGCTTCACCGTAGGCCATGGCACGGCTGATTTCCTTCAGCTCTTCCAGGTCCAGCTGGGTCAGCTTCTCGATGTCGATCGTGGCCTGCTGTTCGGCAATGATCTGGTCCTTCACCTCACGCAGCGCCGACGACCACTTCTGCTTGCGCTTCAGTGCGTCTTCCACCCACTCCAGGTTGGTCTGGTTGCCTTCCCAGGAGCGGATGAAATCCTTGCGCGGCATGCGCGCGGTGACGGTGGCCAGGTTCAGCACGCGGCGCTCATGGCTCTTGATCTCGGCCATGGTGTCGCGCAGCTGCTTGGTCAGCACGTCGGTCAGCGGCAGCGGCAGCTTCAGAGTGACGAACACGGCCGACATCTCTTCGCGCAGGCGCGGCAGGTTCTTCTTGTCGCCCTTGCCGGCGGCCTTCTTGAAGGCATTGAAGGCATCGCTCAGCGCCTGCATGCGCGCGGCGACTTCCTCCGGGTCCGGACCGGTCGGTGCGGCTTCCTCATCGGCGCCGTCGACATCATCGTCCTCGTCCTCGTCGGCTTCGGCGTCGGCATCGTCGCTGTCATCGGCGGCGGCCGCCGGCGGAGCCGGCTCTTCGTCGGTCAGGTCGTTGAAGCCGACGATCACTTCGGCCAGGCGCTTCTTGCCTTCCTTGTGGGCTTCGTAATCGGACAGCAGCGATTCGACCGACACCGGGAACTGGCCCAGTGCGGCCTGTACCTGGCCCAGGCCTTCTTCGATGCGCTTGGCGATGGCGATTTCGCCTTCGCGGGTCAGCAGCTCGACAGTACCCATTTCGCGCATGTACATGCGCACCGGGTCGGTGGTACGGCCACCTTCGGTGTCGAGCGCGCTCAGCGCGGCAGCGGCTTCTTCGGCCGCGGTGTCGTCGACTTCGCGGTTGCCGGTGTTGCCGTCGTTGAGGAGGAGAGTCTCCACATCCGGGGCAACTTCATGGACATCAATGCCCATGCCGTTGATCATGCCGATGATGTCTTCGATCTGTTCCGGGTCGACCATGTCGTCCGGCAGATGGTCATTGACTTCGGCGTAGGTCAGGTAGCCCTGTTCCAGGCCCTTGCTGATCAGTTGCTTGATTTCGGATTGGGCAGGACGTTCGTTGGCCATGTAGTGCTCGCGCCACCGGCTGGGTAGGAAATAGGGAACGTAGCATTATACCAGCCCGGGGCCCCGCCTGCCGGGCGGTGGTCCCGGCGGCTTCAGGGCCTGAGAAGGAAGGTCACGGGACCATCATTGACCAGGCTGACGATCATATGGGCACCAAAGCGGCCCGTTTCCACCCCTGGCGCGTGATTTTCACGGCAGATGTCGACAAATCGATTGAACCCGCGTTCAGCCTCGGCCGGCGGTGCCGCAGTGGTGAAGCTGGGGCGCATGCCCGACCGGGTGTCGGCCGCCAGGGTGAACTGGCTGACCAGCAGCAGGCCGCCGCCGGTATCGCGCAGCGAGCGGTTCATCTTCCCGGCTTCATCGGCAAACACCCTGTAGCCCAGCAGGCGCTCGGCCATGCGCTGCAGCTGCGGCTCGGTGTCGCCCGGCTCCATCCCCACCAGGGCCAGCAGGCCAGGGCCGATCTGGCCGACGGCCTCGCCATCGACGTGGACGGCGGCCTGGCTGACGCGTTGGATCAGGACGAGCATCTGTGGGTTTCCGGTCGGGGGGCCGGCCACGATAGCAGCGCCCTTGGCTAAACTTGCGTGGATGAACCCGCAACGCAAAGCCCGGCTGGCCTATCGCGCCACCACCCTGTTCACGCGCCTGCCCTGGCCGCTGCTGCGCGGCGTCGCGCAGGCCCTGGCCTGGGCCTGGATCCGTCTCAACGCCCGTGAGAGTCGCGTCACCCGCCGCAACCTGGAGCTGGCCTACCCGGATCTGGACCCCGTTGCGCGCGAGCGCCTGCATCGCGATCTGCTGCGCTCCACCGCCCTGCAGGCCATCGAGACCCTGCGCCTGTGGAGCCGCCCGCCGGCCGAGAACCTGCGCCTGCACCTGAAGCAGCGTCACGGTGAAGCGCTGTATGACGCGGCGCTGGCCAGCGGCAGGGGCGTGATCGTGGCCGCGCCGCACTTCGGTAACTGGGAGCTGCTGAACCAGTGGCTGGCCTCGCGCGGACAGATCGCCATCGTCTACAAGCCGCCGGAGGATGAAGCCAGCGACGCGTTCCTGCAGCTGGTGCGGGGTGGCCAGAACGTGCAGCAGGTGCGCGCCGAGGGCCCGGCGGTGCGCCAGTTGTTCAAGGTACTCAAGGATGGTGGCGCCACCGGCATCCTGCCGGACCAGCAGCCGAAGGCCGGTGACGGCGTGTTCGTTCCGTTCTTCGGTGTGCCGGCGCTGACCATGACCCTGGTCAACCGCCTGGCCGAACGCACCGGCGCCATCGTCCTGTATGGCTGGTGCGAGCGCATTGGGCCGGACATGGAATTCGCCCTGCACGTCGAGCCGGCCGACCCCGCAGTGGCCGACCCGGACCCGCAGACTGCGGCCACCGCCCTCAACGCCGGGATCGAACGCATCGCCCGCCGCGATCCGGCGCAGTACCAGTGGACCTACAAGCGCTATACGCTGCGGCCACCGGGCAGCGGCGAGGATGATCCCTACGCGACCGAGGAACACCCGCACTGAGTCCCACCGTGCCGCCCTGCGACCGGCGGCCGCAGCACGTTGAATACGACGCCGGCGCCCCCATAGAGACTGCGATGTCCGCCTCCCCCGGTCCTGCCATGCCTGCTGCCTCCTCCCTGTTCGGCGACCCGGCCGCGATCCGCTGCGAGCGCGCGGTCGCGGAACTGCGCGCCGGTCGCCCGGTCCTGCTTCACGACGGCCAGGGCCAACGCCTGGCCGTGATCGCGCTGGACAGCGCCACCGCCAGCAGCTTTGCCGCCTTTGCCAGCGCAGCGCGCGAGCGTCATTACCTGTTCCTGACGGCGACCCGCGCCCGCGTGCTGGGGGTGGAGGCACCTGACGGTGTGCGCCTGCCGCTGGCCGGTATCGCCTTCGACGCCCTGCCGACGCTGGGCTACCTGCGCGAGCCCGGGCCGATGCCGGCTCACTGGACCGCAGGCGATGCCTTCGATGCCGGCGCGGTTGAACTGGCCCGCCTGGGCCTGCTGCTGCCGGCCATGGTCGCGGTGCGCCTGGATGCGGGTGATGCGACCTTCGACGGCGCCGCCGACGTCGCCCTGTGCGACCTGGCCGAAGGTGCGGCGCACGCCGCCCACGACTATGAGCTGGTTGCCCGTTCGCCGGTACCGCTGCGCGATGTCGGCATGACCACCTTCGCGGTGTTCCGCGGCGGCGTTGCACAACGCGACCAGGTGGCGATCATCGTCGGCGACCCGGACCTGTCTGCCGTGGTGCCGGTACGCGTGCACTCCTCGTGCCTGACCGGCGACCTGTTCGGTTCGCTCAAGTGCGACTGCGGGGACCAGCTGCGACGCGGTCTGCGCAAACTGAAGGAACTGGGCGGCGGCGTGCTGCTGTACCTGGACCAGGAAGGCCGGGGAACGGGCATCGCTGCAAAGATGCGCGCCTATGGCTACCAGCACGACGGGCTGGACACGATCGACGCCGATGCACAACTGGGCTTCGGCGCCGATGAGCGACGCTATGGCAGCGCCGTGGCGATGCTGCGCGGCCTGGGCATCAGCCGCGTGGCCCTGCTCAGCAACAATCCGACCAAGGCACAGCGCCTGCGCAATGCCGGCATCGAAGTGCTGGACTGCATTCCGGTCACTGGCGAGATCACGGCCGAGAACGAACACTACCTGCGCACCAAGGCCGACCGTGCCGGCCATCTGCTCGATGTCGATGCACTGATCCAGGCGGCGCAGTAGCGCGCCCGACCTGCTACCGTCTGCGCGGTGCGGCTGCGGCCGCCCCGCCTGCCCTGCCGCCCGACGGAGCCCGTGTGACCGACCAGCCTCTTTCTGCTGTGCCCATCAACGACTGGCAGCCGCTGCCGGCCCGCGCCGCACGCCTGGCCGCGCTGGAAGGCGCATTCGGTGGACTGTTCGTGCCAGGCGCACCGCTGGCAGCCGCGTGGTGGTTCTTCGATCTGCCTGCCGGGCTGTGGGGTGCAGCGTCGGGCCTGCTGGTCGGCGCCCTGTTCGGCGCGTGGCTGGGCCATCGCCGCCTGACCCGCACACGCTGGCGCCTGGACGCACAGGGCCTGGGCCTGCGCAGGGACCTGATGTGGCAGACCGAAACGCAGGTACCGGTCTCGCGCGTGCAGCACCTGGATCTGCGCCGTGGTCCGCTGGAGCGGCGTGCCGGCCTGGCGACGCTGATCGTGCACACCGCAGGCACCCGCCTCAGTGCCGTGACTGTCAGCGGCCTGGATGATGCCGACGCCGAACGCCTGCGCGACACCCTGGCCCACCAGCTCGACCAGGACGCCGACGCCCTGTGAGCCAGCCACCGCCCCTGCCGCCCCCGCTGCCACGCGGCGGCGACGAACAGCGCCTACACCCCTGGTCATGGCTGTTCGTGCTGCTGATGCAGCTGCGGCACTACTTCCTGCCGTTGGTCGCGCTGCTGGTGTTCGGCCAGCGTGGCGACCGCGACCCGCTGTGGGCGCAGTTGATGCCGCTGCTGGCCATCGCCGCGCTGGTGGTGGTCTCGGTGCTGCAGTACCTGAGCTACCGCTACCGCATCGGCAGTGATGCGATCACCGTGCGCAGCGGGCTGCTTGCGCGCAACCGCCGGGAAATTCCCTTCGCCCGCATCCACAACGTGGAAGTGCGGCAGAACCCGTTGCACCGGCTGTTCGGCGTGGCCGAGCTGCGCCTGGAGTCGGCCGGCGGCGTGCGCCCGGAGGCAGAGATGCGGGTGCTGCGGTTGGACCAGGCATTGGCACTGGAGCAGTTGGTGAAGCAGCGCGGAAAGGCGCCTGGCAACGCACCGGCTGCCACCGCCGACCCGACCGATGAAGTGCTGCTGCGTATGTCCACCGCCGAAGTGATCCGGCTGGGCCTGCTGTCCAACCGCGGCTGGGTGCTGTTCGCCGCCGCCATCGGTGCGCTGCTGCAGGTGATCCCGCGCCGTTCGCTGGACGGCGTGATCTCCAGCGGAGGACGCGAGGCATTCGGCTACGCCAGCCAGCTGCACGAGGGCCTTGCCGGCCTGCTGATCCTGGCCGCGCTGGTGCTGGTCGCAGGCTGGCTGCTGATGCGCCTGCTGTCGGTGGTGCTGGCCCTGCTGCGCTATGCCGGCTTCACCCTGACCGAGCAGGAACACCGGCTGACGGTCGCGGCAGGCCTGCTCAGCCGCACGCGCAGCAGCGTGGCGCGCCGGCGCATCCAGGCCTGGACCCTGCGTGAAGGCACCCTGCAACGCTGGTTCGGGCGGCGCCAGCTGCAGATTGACAGCGCTGCCGGCGGCCCCACCCGCGAGGAAGATCGGGCGCTGCGCGAACTCGCGCCGCTGGCACCGGCCGCCGACTGCGATCATCTGGTGCAGCACCTGCTGCCGCAGCTGCAGTGGCCGCCCGCGCAGTGGCAGCCGGTGCCGCAGCGCGGCTGGTGGCGGTTGTGCCTGGGCAGCGTACTGCTGGTGCCGTTGCTGGCCGCCGCGATGTACTGGCGCTGGGGAACACCCGGCCTGCTGGTGCTGGGCTGGCTGCCGGTCGCGCTGTGGGTCGCCCATCGGCAGATGGCGCGCATGGGCTGGCATCTGGATGATCGCTACGTCGCGGTGCGCGGCGGATGGTGGAGGCGCTGGTGGCGCTGGGCGGAACTGGACAAGCTGCAGGGCCTGCGCCTGCAGCGCTCGCCGCTGGACAGGCTGCTGGGCACGGCCAGCCTGCAGTTGGACACCGCAGGCGCGCATGGTGATGTGGCGCTGGCGCTGCATTACCTGCCGCACGCACAGGCACGGGCACTGATGGCGCAGCTGGCCGCCGCGCTGCCGCGCCGCAAGCTGCGCTGGTGATCCGTTGCCGCCCTTCCGCGCCTGGCGTGGATCTACTATAGAGCCGAGCCCATGCTCGGCTTGCCACAGCCGAGCGTGGGCGTGGCTCTACATCCCCCGATCACCGCTGTGATGGCCCCCAGTAGCCCAGATCCCTGCGGATCTGCAGGTCACGCATCCAGCTGCCGAAGGGTTTGCGGCGCAGCGCGCCCATCTCGCCGGACAGGAAATCCTCGGTTGCGGCAATCACCCGCTCACTGGAGCGGCCGTCACGGTACGGATGGATCGCGTCGGCATAGCACACGATCTCCGCCTGCAGGGCGGCATCCGGGTGCAGCGCGCGCTGCAGCATGACGGGCAGCTGCGCCGGCACGTCGAAATCGATCATGTGCGGTTTCGGCACGCGGTTGCGGAACGTCACCACCGGCTTGTGCTGGACGATGAACTCCGAAACGATCGAAGAGGTATCGGACACCAGCACGTCGGCGGCGCGCTGTGCGGCCATGACCTGCTCTGGCTCGATGAAGCGGGCATTGGCGCCGGCCAGCGCACGGTAACGCTCGAACAGCTCCGGCGGGCACTTCGGGTGCAGGGTCAGCAGCCAGTAGCGCTCCCCGGCCGCGATGTCGGCGGCGATCTGCGCATGCAGGTGCGGGGCGGCGCTGAGCCGCTCGGTGAAGGTCGAGCCGAACAGGATCACCGGACGACCGCCCGCCGCTGCGCGCAGCGCGGCGCTTTCGCCACCATCGTCGCGGAACAGCGGGTCCAGCTTCGGCCAGCCGGTCTCGGCCACCGCGAAGTGACCCTGCAGGGCGGCGATGTCGCGGAACGGCGCGGTGGTGGCCGGGCCCTGGGTGCAGTACAGGTCGAACATCCCGCGTACCCGGAAATGGCCACGTGCGCTGTCGCGCTTCTCCACGTTGAAGCCATGGAACAGCTGCACCTTGGCACCGGACAGGAACGTCGGCACCCAGTTGGCCGCGCTGTACACCGCGCGCGGGCGCATCGCCAGGGCCTGCTTCAGGCCGATCACGGGCACGCCCGGCAACTGGCTGCCGGCGGCGCCACCTTCGAACCAGGCAGCCACCTCCTGCCCGGACGCGTGCAAGGCCTGCGCCAACGGGGCGAGAATAGGCAGCGCATAGCGCTCCGTCGCAAACAACAGGTACCCGGCCATCATGTCCTCCACGACCGCTCCCATCGAACGGCCTCGCATCTCGGCGTGCATTATCGCGTTCAACGAGGCCGGCCGCATCGGCGACTGCCTGGCCTCGCTGGCCTTCTGCGACGAGATCATCGTGGTGGACTCGTATTCCAGCGACGCCACCGTGGCCATCGCCGAGGCTGCCGGTGCCCGCGTGCTGCAGCGGCCGTTCGATGGCTTCCGCAGCCAGAAGGCGTTCTGCGTCGAGCAGGCAGCACATGACTGGGTGGTGTGCCTGGATGCCGACGAGCGCATCAGCCCGGAACTGCGCGCCTCCATCGAACAGGCCCGCGAGGGGGGATTCAGCGGCCACGCGGGCTACCGCTTCGCCCGCCTTTCAGAGTATTTCGGCCGCTTCCTGCGCCACGGCAACGCCTATCCGGACCGGGTGATGCGCCTGTTCGACCGCCGCCGCGGCGGCTGGCGCGGCACCCGTGAGATCCACGAGGCCGCCAGCGTCGATGGCAGCGTCGGCACCCTGCGCGGTGACCTCATCCACTACCCCTACCGCTCGCTGCAGCAGCAACTGGCCAAGACCGAGAAGTACGCGCGGATGATGGCCGAGCACGAGTTCGCACGCGGCAAGCGCGCCACCCTGGGCAAGCTGGTGCTGGCGCCGGCCTGGCGCTTCTGGCGGGGATTCATTTTCCGCGGCGGTTTCCGCGATGGTTGGCACGGCCTGGTCTATGCCTACGTGCGTGCCAACTACGTGCGGCAGAAGACCATCATGCTGTGGATGCTCGGCGGCGAGGCGTCAACCCGCGTTGGCCCCGCGGTGGCGGGCACCTTCCAGGATCGACAACCCGGCCAGCAGGCCGACGATGGTGACGTAGAAGCTGGCCGTCATCTGGTGCGCGAACATCGACTGGGTCAGCCCGCACAGTACGTACGTGGTCACGATCATGATCCCGGCTGCGGCAGGCCCGCGGAACGTACTGCGCCCGCTGCGCCGATGCAGGCGCACGAACACCCACAGCGGAACGCCATACACCGCCAGCAGCAGCAGCAGGCCGGGCATGCCCTGGGTGGCGGCCCATTCGGCCACGTCGTTATGGGCATGCCCAAGATGGCAGCGCTGTTCGTCCGGGTTCTCGCGGCAGACCGGCACACGCTGCATCGCGTCATCGAAATGGCCGATTCCGACACCGACCAGCGGGTGGTCCAGGAAGGTATCCCAGGCAACCTGCAGACGCTCCACGCGGGCACCGGCGGAAGAGTCGCTGTCGCCCTGCTCCATGCGCTGCATGTCGCTGTGCAGCTCGCTCAGCCGCACCTGGTGACGCAGCTCGGGCACCGACAGCAGCAGGGTGGCGCCGATCGCCAGCATGCCCGCCAGCACCGACAAACGGGCGGTGCCGGTCCGCCAGCGCAGGCTCAGCGCCAGCACCACCAGCAGGGCCAGCAACGCCGCGAACACGCCACGGCTGCCGGTCAACACGATGGTTCCACAGCCGGCCGCCATGCCGACGATCACCAGCGACCAGCGTCGCGAAGGTCGGCAGAACACCAGCAGCACCATCAGCACCATCACGATGTCGGCCAGCACGATGGCATTGGTGAACAGCTCCGCACGCGGAGCCCCCTGCAGTACCTGCCACAGCGACATCGCGAAGGTGACCAGCAGCCCGGCCAGCGCGCCACGCCAGAGCCAGCGCAGGTCCGGGCGCAACGCGCAGACCCACAGGGCGATCCAGGGGATCACCACGAAGCGCGAGCGGTTGTCGACATCGCGCAGCCCCTGCTCGAACAGCAGCACCGACAGCAGGCCCAGCGCCAGCACCGCGAGCATCAGCCAGGTCAGCACCTTCACCGGCTGCCCGCCCATGTGCCGGGCGCGCCACAGCAGTTCCGGCGCCAGCAGCGTGCTGGCCAGCAGCAACAGGCCATACGGAAGCAGGTTGATTGGCACGGTAAGCACCAGCGCCGGAAGGCAGAACAGACCGATCTGCGCCAGCCAGTGCGCCGTGCGCTGCCGACCGCCGACGGGGGCACCCGGCAGGTCGCCGGCCGCGGGGTTCAGGTTGTCCGGTGGAGCTGGCACGTCGGAAGTTTCGCTGCGGGTGTGCGGGAAGAACGGGGGCGGCCACAACGGCCACTCCCAGTGTGCTGTTTTACTGCCTTTGTCGCCTGTTGGGCAGTCTGGACAAGCGTGGACACAGGTCGTTATCCCCGTTCCTGCAAACGCCGTTCACGTTCGCGCTCGCGATCGCTGGCCCGGCAGGGCGTGACCACCGCCTCCGCCGGCACCAGCCACCAGCGGCGACGATTGGCCACGCCCGCCGGTTCGGCCCGGTCGCGGTCCACGCACGGCAACAGGGCGTCCTCCTGCACCAGCAGCCAGCGCCGCGCCGGCACCAGCCGCTGCCAGCGCGTCGCCGCCTGCAGTTGTTCATCCCAGGGGGTGTTGAAGCCGAACGTGGCCGCCGGTCGATCGGCCATCAGCAGGTTCTGTTCCTTCCAGGCCACCAGGCCCAACTCGGCCTGCGGGCCGATGCGCTCCCCCACATGGCGCATCAGGCCCCGCGCCGAACCCGAATCGTTCAACAGCGGGTAGCCCACCAGGCTGTACAGCACCCACACCGTGGCCAGGGTCGACACCATGGCCAGATGACGCCGGCCACGGCCAGACAGCAACAGGCTGGCCACACCGCAGGCGCCCATCGCCAGCGCCGCCCAGGCCAACGCATCCATCACGCCCGGTGCCAGACCACGTTCGTGCTCCAGCCTCGACTCAAATCCCGGCTCGCCCAGCAATGCCAGTGCGCCTGCCAGCAGCGTGCCGAGGGCCAGGGCCAGCGTGAACAGCCCCAGCAGTGCCTGCACGTCGCGACGACGCAGAAGGCCGGGCAGCAGCGGCGCCAGGGCCAGGCAGAACATCGGCAGCGCAGGGAGAATGTACACATCGCGCTTGCCCTCGGGAATCGAGAAGAACAGCACGATCAGCAACCACCACCCCAGCAGAAGCAGGTAGCGCGCGTCGCGTCGCTGCAGCCGGCGGCGCCAGGCCGGAATCGCCCACGGCAGTGCCAGGAACGGGGGAATCCACATCGACGGCATGATTGCCAGGAAGTACCACCACGGCTGGTGATGGTCCCAGGACTGGGCATAACGCCCTGCGGTCTGCTGGAACAGGATGTCGTCCATGTAGGCGCGGTACTCGTCCAGCCCGGTCGCCAGCGCCGCCAGCACCATCGGCAGCAGCCACAGCGCCACGGCCAGCAGGAACGCCAGCGGCGCCAGCCAGAAGCGCAGGTCGCGCGCATGCAGGCGCACACCGTTCCACCGCAGGGCCGAGCCGATCACGGCCGGAACGAGCATCAGCAGGGCGATCACGCCCACGCCCTTGGTGATGACGCCGATCCCGGCGAAGAACCAGCCCAGCCACCACCAGCGCCATGCCGGGCCCAGCAGCAGGTGGCGCAGCAGCCCGTAATTGGCCAGGGTGATGAACAGCACCACCAGCGGATCGATCTGTGCCTTCTTCGCCTGGAAGGTGAACTGCAGTGCGAACAGCAGTGCCCAGCCTGCGTACAGGCCGACGCGTCGCGTCCACAGCCGACCACCGAGATCGACCACGCACCACAACGTGCCCAGCGCGGCGATCAGCGAGGGCAGCAGGAACGCCAGCCGCCAATCGCCGATCAGGTGATAGAGCGTGGCCTGCCACCACATCAGCATCGGCGGCTTGTCCGAGTACAGCTCCAGGCCGCGATGCGGGAACAACCAGTGACCGCTGTCCACCATCTGCTTGGCGACGAGCGCGAAGCGCGGCTCATCCGACGGCCAGGGATCGCGCAGGCCGAGTCCAGCCCCCAGCACCAGCAGGGCCATCACCACGAACAACCACGTCTCTCGCGACGCGCGGGTTTTCAGCATGAGGACTTGAACGGCAGCGGATTCACACCGCTTTTAGCAGACGCGCGTAGAAGAATCCGTCAGCATCGCTGTCACCGGGCAGTCGTTGGCGTGCAATGCCTTCGCAATCCAGCCCGAACGCCTCGTCCAACGGCTGCGCCACCGCATCCGGGTGCCACCTCAGGAACGCGCGGATCTGCTCGATGTTCTCCGCACGCAGGATCGAGCACGTGGCATACAGCAGGACGCCACCGGGGCGCAGCATCGACCAGCATGCCTCCAGCAGCCGGGCCTGAACGCCGACCAGCGCATCGATGTCCTCGGCGCGGCGGTGGAACATCACATCCGGCTGGCGGCGGATCACGCCCGTGGCCGAACAGGGCGCATCGAGCAGGATCGCATCGAACGGCGTGCCATCCCACCACGCGCCAGGATCGCTGGCGTCTGCCGCCAGGGTCTGTGCGCCCTCACCGACACCCGTGCGCGCGTACGTGTCACGGGCACGCGCCAGGCGACGGGCGTCGATGTCCAGCGCCAGCAGGCGCAGGCTGGGATCACGCTCCAGCAGGTGCGCCGACTTGCCGCCCGGTGCGGCGCAGGCATCCAGTACCCGCGCCCCGGCGGCCGGCGCCAGCGCATCGGCCGCGCACTGCGCGGACAGATCCTGCACCGAGAGCGCGCCCTCGGCGAAGCCGGGCAGCTGGTTGACAGCGACCGGCGTCGCCAGCCGCAACGCGTCCGCACTGAGCGGACTCGGCTCGGCGACGATACCGGCTTCGGCCAGCACGGCCAGGACTTTCTCGCGGCCACCGTGCTGGCGGTTGGCGCGCAGCCACAGCGGCGCAGGCTGCAGGCTGGCGCTGAAGATCGCCTCGGCCTGCGCCGGCCAGTCGCGCTCGATGGCCTCGACCAGCCAGGCCGGAAATGCATCGCGGGCCGGCTGTTCCGGGAATCCCTCACGCTGGGCGCGGCGCAGGATGGCATTGACCAGGCCCGCCTGGCGCTCACGGCCCAGCGCACGCGCTGCGTCGACGGTGGCCGACAGGGCCGCGTGCGCCGGCAGTTCCAGCACGTCCAGCTGGGCGAAGCCGACCATCAGCAGCGTACGCAGGTCTGCATCGCGCGCCGACAGCGGCTTCTGCATCCACGCCTGCAATGCCGCGTCATAGGTACTGCGACGGCGCAGCACGGCAAAACACAGCGCTTCCAGCAACGCCCGATCACGGCTGTCGGCCAACTTCGGCAGGGCCCACGCCAGTTCCGCCTTCAGCGAACGGCCACGGGTGAACACCTGGGCCAGCACGCGCGCGGCCAGCATGCGGGTGGCTGCACCCGGCGCCGCCCTGGCGATGGAGAAGTCATTCTGTTTCGTCACCGCTTACGCTCCCACGCGCAGGTCGCGACGGGCGTTGAGGTAATCGGCGGCAGTGATCGCCTTGCCACCTTCGCGCTGCAACACGCGCAGGCGCAGCGCGCCCTGGCCGCAGGCAATGTCGATGCCTTCGCGGCCGGCAGCAAGTACCGTTCCCGGTGCCTGACCGTGCTCCATCGCCTGCGCCACGGCGCCATGGATGCGCACGCGCTCGCCGGCCAGCGTTGCTTCGGCGACAGGCCACGGGTTGAACGCGCGCACGGTCCGCGCCAGCACCGCTGCATCCTGCGCCCAGTCCAGCTTCGCCTCGGCCTTGTCCAGCTTGTGTGCGTAGGTCACGCCCTGCTCCGGCTGCGGCCGCGCGATCGGCTTGATGCCGGCGCGCAGCAGTCCCAGGCCATCGGACAACACCTGCGCACCCAGCTCGGCCAGCTTGTCGTGCAGCTGGCCACCGGTATCGGTGGCCGCGATCGGCAGCGCCTGGTGCAGCAGCACCGGGCCGGTATCCAGTCCGGCTTCCATCTGCATCAGGCACACGCCCGTGGTCTCGTCACCGGCCTGGATCGCGCGCTGGATCGGCGCCGCACCGCGCCAGCGCGGCAGCAGCGAAGCGTGCACGTTCCAGCACCCGTAGGTCGGGATGGCCAGCACGGCCTTGGGCAGGATCAGGCCGTAGGCCACCACCACCATCAGGTCCGGCTTCAGGTCACGCAGCTGCTGCTGGGCCGCTTCGTCCTTCAGCGATTCGGGCTGGTACACCGGAATGCCGCGGGCCACCGCCTCAAGCTTCACCGGCGAGGGGGCCAGGCCGCGACCACGACCTGACGGACGGTCAGGCTGGGTGTAGACGGCCACGACCTCGTGGTGGCGCGCCGCTGCGCGCAGCGATGACACCGCGAATTCCGGCGTACCGGCAAAGACAATCCTCATGGCTACCCCACTTGCAGGATGGATTCGTGCAGGAAAGAAAACGGCGCCGTCGGCCGGCGCCGTACAGCCCGCGCGCTGCGCGCGGGCACGGGCCACCCCTGCGGGCGGCCCGGAGCGGCGATCACGCCACGTGCTTGCGCTGCTTGGCCAGCTTCTTGCGGACCATCTCGCGCTTGAGCGGCGACAGGTAATCGATGAACAGCTTGCCGTCCAGGTGATCCATCTCGTGCTGGATGCAGGTGGCCAGCACTTCACCGGCCTCCATCTGCTGTTCCTGGCCATTGCGGTCAAGGAACTTCACGGTGATGGTGTCGGCACGGGTCACGTCGGCGAAGATGCCCGGCACCGACAGGCACCCTTCCTGGTACACCCGGCCCCCGTCCTTGGCGACGATCTCCGGGTTGATGAACACCAGCGGCTGGTTCTTCTCTTCGCTGACATCGATGACCATGAAGCGCTTGTGCACGTCCACCTGGGTAGCGGCCAGGCCGATGCCCGGCGCGTCGTACATGGTCTGGAACATGTTGTCGACCAGTTCCTGGAAGGCCGGCGTGGTCACTTCGGCGGCGTCGATCAACGCGGCCTTGGTACGCAGGCGCGGATCGGGGAACTCAAGAATCGGGAGGAGGGCCATGGCAGTTTCCGGATAGGGGGCCGGCACGCCGGCATACGTCGCAGATTCTAGCTGCAACGCTTGCCTTGCGCCCCGGTTTCTGGACTATAGTGCGCGGACCTGTTGGGGAATCAGGGCTTCACACCTATGTTGCTTCGTTTTCGTACGGTCGTCGCCGCGGCGATGCTGACCGTGGCTGCCTATGCTACCGCCGTGGAAGTGAATGGCGGGCACCCGGATACCTATGTGGTCCGAAAAGGGGACACGCTGTGGGATATCGCCGCGCGTTTCCTGCAGAAGCCCTGGCTGTGGCCGGAGATCTGGCAGGCCAACCCGCAGATCGCCAATCCGCACCTGATCTATCCGGGTGACGTGCTGAGCCTGGCCTACCTGGACCGTGTGACGGCCCAGCCCGGGCCCCGCCAGGAGGCCCCGATCGATGCCATTCCGCTGGCCCAGGTCGAGCCGTTCCTGAAGCAGTTGAGCGTGGTCGACCGCATCGACCACCTGCCCTACGTGGCGGGCCTGGAAGAAGACCGCCTGCGCGCCAGCAGTGGCGAAGCCGTGTACGTGCGCCTGGCCGATGCCCAGGTCGGGCAGCGCTGGGCCGTGGTGCGCCCGACCGTGCGCTATGGCGTGCCCAAGCCCACCGAGGACCTGACCGCCAATGGCGAGGTCACCCCCGGCAGCGGCAACCTGTGGCGGGCCTACAACGCGCCGACGCGACGTGCGCACCAGATGCTGGGCTACGAGCTGATGCAGGTCGGCACCGGCACCATCACCCAGGTTGCCGGCGGCAAGGTCGAGGCGTCCACCCTGGTGCTGGACAAGAACAGCGGCGGGCGTGAAGTCCGCGCCGGCGACCGGCTGGTGCCGGTCGAGGCAAGGCCCTACGACCTGCAGTTCGTCCCGCATGTGCCGGCGGCGGGCGTCGAGGGCGTGGACGTGCGTGTGCTCGCGGTGACCGACATGTTCAGCGTTGGCGGGCCACGCGATGTGATCGCCATTTCGGCGGGCCGCGCGCAGGGCGTGGACAACGGCACCGTGTTCTCGCTGTGGCGGCCGGGCCGCCACGTCGCGCACCGGATGAAGTACCCGGGGTCCTCGCGCATGGATGATTCGCTCAGTACCGGCGCCGGCCGGGTCTCGCTGCCCGACGAGTACGCCGCGCATGCGATGGTGTTCCGCACCTTCGACAACGTCAGCTATGCGCTGGTGATGCAGGGCGTGAAGCCTGTACGGGTGGGCTACAGCGCGCTGCATCCGGACACGAAGTAGGGTTGCCGGGAACATCCCTGACAGCCGCACGCGAAGGCGCCCTAGGGCGCCTTTGTTGTCTGCGGTCGATAGTGGGGGGATGACCAAGCAGGCAGATGAGGCGCTGGTGCGCCTGGTGATGGCGGGAGGCGCGCTGGCGCCGCGGCGGGCACTGCTGCAGGGCGCGGGCAGCGCCGAAGCGGCCCTTGCGCTGGGCGTGGCCGGCTGGCGCGCCCATGGCTGCACCCCCGAACAGTGCGCGGCACTGGAACGCCCCGATGCGCAGCGGTCGAAAGCCGCCCTGCACTGGCTGCAGGACGACCACCATCACCTGCTGGCCGTTACCGACCCGGCCTTCCCGCCCCTGCTGCCGGAGGTCCCCAACCCGCCGCTGGCGCTGTTCGTGGCCGGCGACCCCGGCCTGGCCTGGCGCCCGGCGGTGGCGGTGGTTGGCAGCCGCTCACCCACACCGGCCGGTCGGGCACTGGCGGCGCGTTTTGCCGGCAGCTTCGCCGAAGCCGGACTGGCGGTCGCCAGTGGGCTGGCGGCCGGTATCGATGCGGCCGCCCACCTTGCGGTGCTGGACGCCGGCGGCAGTACCGTTGCCGTCATCGGAACGGGCCCCGACCGTGCCTATCCGGACCACCATGCGCCACTGCAGGCCCGGATCGGCGCCGAGGGTGCCGTGCTCAGCGAGTACCTGCCCGGTACGGCTGCCCGTCCCGGCCACTTTCCGGCGCGCAACCGGCTGGTGGCCGGGCTGGCCCTGGCCACCGTGGTGATCGAGGCGGCGCACCGGTCCGGCGCCCTGATCACGGCGCGCCTGGCCGCCGAGGCCGGTCGCGAGGTATGCGCCGTGCCCGGCTCGGTGCTCAATCCGCGGGCAGCCGGCTGCCACCGCCTGATCCGCGAGGGAGCCGCCCTGGTGGAACGGCCCGAGGACGTGCTGGAGCTGCTGGCCCCGGCCCTGCGCCAGCAGCTGCCGGCCTTGCAATCGCGGCTGGCCACCCCCACTGAACAGGCAGTGCCAGCCGACCTGCCGGCACGCTGGGTCGGCGACCCTGACTACCAGCGGTTGTGGCAGGCCCTGGACCTTGACCCAATCAGTATGGATTCACTGATCACGCGCTGTGGATTGACGGCGCCGCAGGTGTCCTCCATGCTGCTGGCCATGGAACTTGCGGGAATCGTGGTCTGCGTACACGGCCGCTACTGTCGAACTCCCTAGTTTCTTCACCTCCACAGCGTCGCGCGACGCAGGCCGAGGGGCAATGAAAGAGAGCATCCTGGATGTACTGCTGTACCTGTTTGAACACTATTTCAGCGAAGATGCGGACCTGATCCGTGACCGCGATTCGCTCCAGAACGGCCTGATCCAGGCCGGATTCAGCCCTACCGAGATCAACAAGGCATTCGACTGGCTCGATGCCCTGGCGGCACAGCGTCCGAGTGTGGCCCAGGCGCGGGTCGATGGCCCGGTGCGCATCTATCACGGGCCCGAGCTGGACAAGCTGGACGTGGAATGCCGCGGTTTCCTGCTGTACCTGGAGCAGCACGGCATCCTCGATGCCGACCAGCGCGAGCTGGTGCTGGACCGGGCGATGGCGTTGGACCAGGACGAACTGGACCTGGACGATCTGAAATGGGTCGTGCTGATGGTGCTGTTCAACCAGCCCGGCGCCGAGGCGGCTTACGCCTGGATGGAAACGCAGATGTTCATGGACGAGCCAGAACCCCTGCACTGACCGTACACTTGGGGCATAGCGCATTCAGGAGCGTGCCCCGTGAGCGAGTGGTTCCATGCAGAAGGCAACCGGCAGCAAGGCCCGCTGCCGGCAGAACAGCTGGTCGAGCTGTTCCGCAACAATCAGATCAGCCTGGACACCCTGGTGTGGCGCGATGGGCTGCCGCAATGGCAGCCATTGCGCAGCGTGGTGGATGAGCTCGGCCTGATCGTACCGGCCGTCGATGCCGCCCGCGACGAACCCGGGCTGCAGCCCCCTGCCCCGCAGCCTCCGGTACTGCCGGCGGCAACCCCCTATGCCCACAGTGCGCCCGCGGCCGCGTTGCCGCCACCGAAGAAGGGCCTGTCCGGCTGCGCCCTGACCGCCATCATCGGCGGGGCACTGCTGCTGGTGGTGGTACCCATCGTGGCGATCCTGGCGGCCATCGCGCTGCCTGCCTACAACGACTACACCCTGCGCTCCAAGGTCGCCACGTCGCTGACCGCACTGCAGCCGCTGAAGGACCAGGTGCAGCATTTCGCCGACGAGGAAGGACGCTGCCCGGGTGCCAACGATGCCGGTTTCCCGGCGCCGGGGGACTTCTCCGCCGCAGGCCTGTCAGCGGTCCACATCGGCCGCTTCAACAACGGTCATTGCGGTATCGAAGCCACGCTGGCCGCGCCCGGCAAGACCATCGATGGCGATCTGCTGTGGCTGGAATACGACCGCGACAGCGGCCGCTGGGAATGCAGCGGCGAAAGCAACGACAAGTATCTGCCGCAGCAGTGCCGCGGCTGAGCCATCGGCACTACACCCCAAGCAAGGACGACCCAGGAGGGACACACAATGACTGAGTGGTATTTCGCCGAAGGACAGCAACGCCAGGGACCGCTGCCGGTCGAGGACATCCGCCAGCGCTTCCAGCGCGGCCAGCTGACACTGGATACGCTGGTCTGGCGTGAGGGCATGGCGCAATGGGCCGCGCTGCGGCAGGTGGTCGACGAGCTCGGCCTGCAGACCCTGGCCAGCGCCACCACGGCCGCTGACAGTGGCGGCTTCGACCTGCGCAGCGACTACCAGGCCATCGACAACGGCACGGCGCCGCTGCCCGGCACCGGCGCGCTCAGCAGTTCGCCCTACAGCGCGCCGGGCACCGCGGCCATGGCCGGCCACGCGCAGCCGGTGATGGGCGGCGAAGTGGTCTATGCCGGCTTCTGGAAGCGCGTGGCTGCCTATGTGATCGACTACTTCGTGCTGCTCATCCCCGGCACGATCATCGGCGTCATTTCCGCCCTGGCACTGGGTGCGGGCATGGGGGCCGCCGGCAGCGGCGAGTCGGCCATCGAGATCATGGGCCAGCTGGTCAGCGGCCTGCTCAACCTGGTGATCTCCATGGTGTACTACACCTGGTTCCACGCCTCGCGCGGCGGTGCCACCCTGGGCAAGATGGCCGTCGGCATCAAGGTCGTGCGCAGCAACGGTGACCGGCTGACCGTGGGACGTGCCTTCGGACGCTACTGGGCCGCCGTGCTGAGCGGCCTGATCCTGTGCATCGGCTACCTGATGGCCGCGTTCACCGAGCGCAAGCAGGGCCTGCACGACATGATGTGCGACACCCTGGTGGTGGACCGCTGGGCCTTCACCGACCAGCCGCAGCTGCAACGCCGCGAGCTGGGCGTGGTCACCATCGCCGTCCTGGTCATCACCGCCCTGCTGGCCCTGGCCGGCCTGGTCCTGATGGTGGCGGCCATCGGATTCATCGCCAAGATGGCCTCCTGACCGGCCATCCTCACGCCTGGGCGCTTGACATGGAGCGTCCGGGCGTGATTCCTCTAATAAGGAAACCTGAACGCCCGGCACCCAACCGGGCGTTCAGTTTATGGATTTGCCCGTGGCCGCTTCACTAATGCGGCCGTTTGCTCCACCCTAGCGGCCCCTCCCCTGCGGCTCGCCCCACAGACACTGCTGCCATGCCCAAGCACCTGCTCATCGTCGAATCGCCGGCCAAGGCCAAGACGATCAACAAATACCTCGGCAAGGACTACACCGTCCTGGCCTCGTATGGGCACGTGCGCGATCTGATCCCGAAGGAAGGCGCGGTCGATCCGGACAACGGGTTCGCCATGCACTACGACGTGATCGACAAGAACGAAAAGCACGTCGATGCGATCGCCAAGGCGGCCAAGGGCGCCGATGACATCCTGCTGGCGACCGACCCGGACCGCGAAGGCGAGGCGATCAGCTGGCACATCGCCGAGATCCTGAAGGAGCGCGGGCTGGTCAAGGACAAGCCGATGCAGCGCGTGGTCTTCACCGAGATCACCCCGCGCGCCATCAAGGAAGCGATCAACCAGCCGCGGGCCATCGCCAGCGATCTGGTGGACGCCCAGCAGGCGCGCCGTGCGCTGGATTACCTGGTCGGTTTCAACCTGTCGCCGGTGCTGTGGCGCAAGGTACAGCGCGGCCTGTCCGCCGGCCGCGTGCAGAGCCCGGCACTGCGCATGATCGTCGAGCGCGAGGAAGAGATCGAAGCCTTCATCGCGCGCGAATACTGGTCCATCGCCGCCGAATGCGCGCACCCGTCGCAACACTTCAATGCCAAGCTGGTGAAGCTGGACGGACAGAAGTTCGAACAGTTCACCATCACCGACGGCGATACCGCCGAGGCCGCCCGCCTGCGCATCCAGCAGGCGGCGCAGGGCTCGCTGCATGTCACCGACGTGGCCAGCAAGGAGCGCAAGCGCCGCCCGGCGCCGCCGTTCACCACCTCCACCCTGCAGCAGGAAGCCTCGCGCAAGCTCGGCTTCACCACCCGCAAGACCATGCAGGTGGCGCAGAAGCTGTACGAAGGCGTGGCAATCGGCGATGAGGGCACGGTCGGCCTGATCTCCTACATGCGTACCGACTCGGTCAACCTGTCTCAGGATGCGCTGGCGGAAATCCGCGACGTGATCGCCCGCGATTACGGCATCGGTTCGCTGCCGGACCAGCCCAACACCTACCAGACCAAGTCCAAGAACGCCCAGGAAGCGCACGAAGCGGTGCGACCGACCTCGGCGCTGCGCACGCCGGCGCAGGTGTCGCGGTTCCTGACCGACGACGAGCGCAGGCTGTACGAACTGATCTGGAAGCGCGCGGTAGCGTGCCAGATGATTCCGGCTACGCTCAACACCGTCAGTGTCGACCTGTCGGCCGGCAGCGAACACGTCTTCCGTGCCAGTGGCACCACCGTGGTCGTGCCCGGCTTCCTGGCCGTGTACGAGGAAGGCAAGGACAGCAAGAGCGCCGAAGACGAGGACGAAGGCCGCAAGCTGCCGGCGATGAAGCCCGGCGACCGCGTGCCGCTGGAACGCATCCTGGCCGAGCAGCACTTCACCCAGCCGCCGCCCCGCTTCACCGAAGCGGCACTGGTCAAAGCGCTGGAAGAGTACGGGATCGGTCGTCCCTCGACCTACGCCTCGATCATCCAGACCCTGCTGTTCCGCAAGTACGTGGAGATGGAAGGTCGCAGCTTCCGTCCGTCCGACGTCGGTCGTGCAGTGTCCAAGTTCCTGTCCAGCCACTTCACCCAGTACGTGGACTACGACTTCACCGCCAGGCTTGAAGACGAGCTGGACGCCGTCTCGCGCGGCGAGGAAGAGTGGATCCCGCTGATGTCACGCTTCTGGGAGCCGTTCAAGGAGCTGGTCGAGGACAAGAAGGAATCGGTCGATCGTGCCGAAGCCAGTGGTGCGCGCGAGCTTGGCACCGACCCGAAGACCGGCAAGCCGGTCAGCGTGCGCCTGGGTCGCTTCGGGCCGTACGCCGCCATCGGCAGCACCGCCGAAGATGCCGAGGAGAAGCCGAAGTTCGCTTCGCTGCGCCCGGGCCAGTCGATGCACACCATCACCCTGGAAGACGCGCTGGAGCTGTTCCTGATGCCGCGCGCGCTGGGTGAGGACAAGGGCGAACCGGTCAGCGTCGGCATTGGTCGCTTCGGCCCGTTCGCCAAGCGTGGCAGCACCTATGCCTCGCTGAAGAAGGAAGACGACCCGTACACCATCGACCTGGCCCGCGCCGTCTTCCTGATCGAAGAGAAGGAAGAGATCGCGCGCAACCGGATCATCAAGGAATTCGAAGGCAGCGACATCCAGGTGCTGAATGGCCGCTTCGGCCCGTACATCAGCGACGGCAGGATGAACGGCAAGATTCCCAAGGACCGCGAGCCCGCCTCGCTGACGCTGGCCGAAGTGCAGCAGCTGATGGAAGAAACCGGCAAGCCGGTGCGCAAGGGCTTCGGCGCGAAAAAGGCCGCTGCCAAGAAGGCACCGGCGAAGAAGGCAGCGGTGAAGAAGGAGGCCGCGCCGAAGAAGGCACCGGCCAAGAAGGCCGCCGCGAAAAAGGCGCCGGCAAAGAAGGTCGCCGCCAAGAAGGCCCCGGCGAAGAAAGCGGCCAAGAAGGTCGTCAAGAAGGCCTGATGTGGGACAGCGCCCGGCCATGGGTCGGGCGCGGGCAGTGCAGTGCCCGGTCCGCCGCCGCCTCGATGGCGCCGGTCCACCCCATCTGCACGCGGTGGGAGGATAATGAAGGCCCATGCCGGGCCCGTCGCCACCATGAAAGAACTCACCCTGGATTCTGCCGTCACCCTGCTGCGCTCCGGCGGCGTGATCGCCTACCCCACTGAAGCGGTCTGGGGCCTGGGATGCGACCCGTCGCACGAAGCGGCGGTGCACACTGTGCTGCGGCTGAAGCAGCGGCCGATCGAGAAAGGCATGATCCTGGTGGCCGCCGAGCTGGCGCAGCTGGAAGGCTGGGTACGCCTGCAGGCGTTGCCCGACGAGCGTCAGCGTGCAGTGCTGGCCAGCTGGCCCGGCGCCAACACCTGGATTCTTCCTGCCGGATCACGCGCGCCAGGCTGGATCACCGGCGAACACAGCGGCATCGCGGTGCGCATCAGCGCCCACCCGCTGGTGGCGGCACTGTGCCACGCGTGGGGCGGGCCGCTGGTCTCCACCAGCGCCAACCTGGCCGGCGAGCCGCCGGCACGCAGCCGCGAGGAACTGGATCCGCGCCTGCTGCGCCTGCTGGACGGTATCCTGGACGGCCCGACCGGCGGCCTGGCCCAGCCGACGCCGATCCGCGATGCGCTCAGCGGCAACGTCCTGCGATCCTGAGCCGCCCTGTGGACGCGCGGATTGCGCCGCTCCGCCGGATCCCGCACGCTGCCTCCATGAGCCCGCTGCGCGCCGCCCTCTGCCTGAGCCTGCTGCTGCCATTGACCGCCACCGCCGGCGACGATGTGCGTGTCTACCGCTGTGTCGGCAGCAATGGCGCCGTGGCACTGCAGGACACGCCGTGCAGCAGCGGCCGCCAGGAAGTGCGCGACCTGCAGCGGCCGCGTGATCCGGCGCCGCAGGGGGTGCGCAGCGACGCCGCGCCCGCAACCAGCACGCCGCCGGCCGTGATCGAGCGCGAGGTCCGGCACGTCTACGTCCAGCCTCCGCAACCGATGTACGAATGCGTTACCGCCGACGGCGAGCGTTACACCAGCGACAGCAACGAAGGCAATCCACGCTGGGTCCCGCTGTGGACCACGGTCTGGTCGCCGCGCGGCCATTTCGGGCCAGGCCATCCCGGGCCCCGCCCGGCCACGGGCGCATCGGCCGGAGGTCCGCCGATCTACCGGCCACCTGCGGTCGGCGTCGGCGTGCAGGTGCCGGCAGGCAACATCCTGGTCCGCGACACCTGCCATGCGCTGCCGCCGCAGGAAGTCTGTTCGCGCCTGCGCGATCGCCGCTGGGAGCTGGACCGCCGCTACAACAGCGCGCTGCAGAGCGAGCGCACCGCGATCAGCAACGAACAGCGCGGTATCGATGCGCGCCTGTCGCGCGACTGCGGGCGTTGAGCCCCTGCCCGTGTAGGCTGCACGCATGAGAAAAGCACTCTGGCTGGTTCTGGCGCTGCTGCCCGCAAACGCGTTCGCCGAGGACATGGTGATCTACCGCTGCACATTCAGCAGCAGCGACGTTCCTACCCTGCAGCGCACGCCCTGCCCCGGAGGCAGCACGCAGCAGATCCAGCGGGTACCGGAGCCATCAGCGACTCCGGCACTGCGCGTGGAGCCGCCCGCCGGCCAGGAAATGGAGCTCGCCCCGTCGTCAGCGCCGCCGCCGGCAGCGGCGGACACGCCGCGCGGGCTCGACCAGGCGCGCACCATCATGGAAGCGGGCATGGTTGAACCCGCTGGCGGCGGCGACGCCATTCTGGACAGCGCAGCGCTGCCGCTGCGGACGGACCCGGCAAGCCGCAGCGACACCGCGCCACGGGCACCGCTGCCGCCGATCTTCCAGTGCAGCAGCGAGGAAGGAAGCCGCTACCTGCACGAGTACGAGGCGGCGCCACCGCACTGCGTGCTGCTCGACGTACAGGGTCTTGGCGGTGTCACCCCGGCCAATGCCGCCAGCTGCGAAGTGGTACGCGACCGCTGCGAGGAGGTTCCCGAGATCCAGCGCTGCGGCAGCTGGCAGCAGCGCCTGCGCGACGCCCGGGGGCGCGAGCGCTTCGCCGCGCCGGAGAACCTCGACGCCGCGCGCAGCGAGCGCGAGCGTCTGCAGGCCGTGCTCGAGGCCAGCGACTGCCCGGTACCGGGGTGAGGACCTGCCGGCGTGGCGCGGGCCCAACGCGGTGACGGTCAGAACCCGTAGCGCAGGAAACCGCCGTCCACGGCGATGCATTCGCCGGTGACATAACTCGCCGCCGGCAGGCACAGGAAGCCCACGGCCGCGGCGACTTCCTCCGGCTCACCGATGCGGCGCATCGGCGTGCGATCGATGACTTCCTCGTAGTAGTCAGGGTCGGACAACGGCCCGGAGGTGCGGCGCGTGCGGATGTACCACGGCGCCACCGCGTTCACGCGGATGCCGTCCTCGGCCCATTCCACGGCCAGGTTGCGGGTCATCTGATGCATCGCCGCCTTGCTCATGCCGTACACCACGCCACTGCGCACATGGGTCAGGCCGGAGACGCTGCCGACGTTGACGATGGCCGACGAGGCGTGACGTGCCAGCAGCGGATGCGCATAGCGCGACAGTTCGAACGCCGAGAACAGATTGGTCTCGAAGATGCCGCGCCACTCGTCCTCGGTATAGTCGATGGCGGCGCGGGTGATGTTGCCACCCGCATTGTTGACCAGCACGTGCAGGCCATCGGCATGGTCCTCGACCCAGTCCAGGATCTGCCGGCGATCCTCGTCGTCAGAGACGTCGGCGGCAAGCGCGCGCACCTGCTGGTCGGGATAGGCGTCGGCCAGCTCGTCGCGCGCGGTTTCCAGCGCGTCGATGTCGCGCCCGACAATCATCAGGTCGGCACCGAAGCCGGCCAGTTCACGCGCGATGGCCAGGCCGATGCCGGCGCTGGCGCCGGTGATCAGTGCGGTCTGCCCGTCCAGTCGCCACCGTTGCTGGGTCATGTGTCCTCCCGGGCTGCGCCCGCTGTGTTCCGATGCAGAAAGGATACGCGCTCACGGCACGCCCCTGCCGGCGGTGCCACACTGGCCGCACGCCCGTCGTGGAGAGCCGCCATGCGCATCCTGATCCTGTCCGTACTGCTGTCGGCAACTGTATTGCTGGCCGGCTGCCAACGCCCACCGGCACCGGACCCGGAACGGCCGCCGGAACCCCAAGCCCTGGCCCGTGCAGCGCAGCAACCGATCGATCGCGCGCGCGCCGTGCAGAAGACCGTCGATGATGGCGCCGAGCGCGAGCGCAGCGCGGAGGCCGACGCAGCGCGCTGATCGCCGCGATGGCGCCGTCAGCGGAGCGCCGCCGAACGAAAACGCCCGGCCAAGGGCCGGGCGTTTTCCGTCGATCCACGCTACGCGTGGCTGGCTGTGCTCAGAACCCGCAGAAGCAGTACGCCAGGGTCTTTACCGGAGCGCCGTTACCCTTCTCGCGCGCGGCGTTCTCGACGAAGCGCAGCTGGGTATCCACTTCCGGCATCGTGCGCGCCAGCATCATCCGCGCCACGCCCGAATCGGACAGCATCCAGGCACCGGTACGGCTGCCGGCAAACCCACTGACGAACTGCGCGAACGGGGTCGCGGCCTTTTCGATGTAACGCACGCGGAACTTGTCTTCGCCGCCCAGCTTGGCGCGGCTGGCGGCATCGGCCACGGCGTCTTTCAGGCCACCGAAGGCATCGACCAGACCACGTTCCTTTGCCTGCGCGCCACTCCAGACACGGCCACGGGCCACCTCATCAATGGCCTCGACCGGCTTCTTGCGTGCTTCGGCGACACGTCCGGTGAAGTCGGCGTAGCCCTTGTTGATGACCGTCTGGATGACCTGCCCCACCGCCGGATCCATCGGACGGGTGACGTCGAACGCACCGGCGAAACGCGTGGTGCCGACACCATCGGTATGCACGCCGATCTTGTCCAGCGCGCGGCTGAAGTTCGGGATCATGCCGAAGATGCCGATCGAACCGGTGATGGTCGAGGGATCGGCGTAGATGCGATCGGCATTCATGCTGATCCAGTAACCACCGGACGCGGCCAGGTCACCCATTGACACCACCACCGGCTTGCCGGCGGCCTGCAGGGCCAACACTTCACGGCGGATCTGCTCGGAGGCGAACACTTCGCCACCCGGCGAATTCACGCGCAGCACCACGGCCTTGACCTGCTCGTCGTCGCGCGCAGCGCGCAGCAGCGCCGACGTGGACTCACCACCGATGCGGCCGGCCGGCAGGTCACCGCCACTGATCTCGCCGGCGGCAACCACCACGGCCACCTGCGGGCGTGCATCCACCGGACTGCGGCGGGCGTCGAGCAGGGCCATGTAGCGACCGAAATCGACATTGCGGAAGCCGCCCTCAGCGTCTTCATCGGCCACGCCGCGTTCGATCATCAGGTCTTCGAACTCCTCGCGGGTCTTCAGCGCGGTCACCAGCTTCTGCTGCAGGGCGAACTTGGCCAGATCGCCACCGGCAGCCGCCACACCTTCGGGCAGCGTATCGATGCCGGCGGCCAGTTGTGCCGGATCCAGCCGGCGCGCCTTGGCGATGTCGCCCAGATAGCGCTGCCACACGTCGTTCATCCAGTACAGGTCGGCTTCCTTGGCCGCCGGCGAAGCAGCATCAAGCACATAGGGCTCGGCCGCGGACTTGTACTCGCCCACCTTGAACAGGTGCACGTCCACGCCCAGCTTGTCCTGCAGGCCGGAGCGGAAGTACTGGCGGTAGCGGCCCAGACCCTCGAGCACCACCGATCCCATCGGATCCAGGTAGACCTCGTCGGCCTGCGCAGCCAGCAGGTACTGCGACTGGCCCATGCTTTCGCTGTAGGCCACCAGCTGCTTGCCGGACGCGCGCAGGCTCTGCAGCGCGGCGGCGACTTCACGCAGCGAGGCGAAACCGGAGGGCTGCAGCTTGTCCAGTTCCAGCACCACGCGTTCGATCTTCTTGTCGTCGCGCGCCGACTCGATCACCCGGACCAGGTCACGCAGCTGGACCTCTTCGGCGCTGTTGTCGCCCACGGCCTTGGCCAGCGCGCGGCTGACCGGATCAGCGCTGAACTGCTCGACCAGGCGCCCTTCCGGTGCGATCACCAGGGTCGTGCGGTCCTGCAGCGATTTGCTGGCACCGGCGCCCATGCCGGCGGCGATGACGAACACCACCAGCAGCAGGAACAGCAGGCCGAAGAACACCAGGTTGAGGATCAACCGGCGGGTGAAATTCATGACGTCCCACAGCCCGATGAAGAAACTGGCGACGGGATTGCGACGCGCCTGGGGCAGCGGGGGCACGGGTTGATTCATGGAGCGCTCCGGATGGCTTCTTGCCGTGGTACCAGCATAGCCGGTGCCGTGTGAGGCGGCATCGGACACAAGTCAGGGGATCGCCCGTCACGGGGTGACGGGCGGAGGGTCAGGACAGCGCGGACTGGCCGATGCGCTGGCTGCTGCGACGCAGGCGCCAGCCCATCAGGATGGCGGCGGCAGTGAGGCCGACGATCAGGCCGATCCACATGCCCTGCGGGCCCATGCCCAGCCCAAGGCCGAGCCCGGCGCCGAGCGGCATGCCCAGGCCCCAGTAGGCGAACATGGCGATGAACATCGGCACGCGGGTGTCCTTCAGGCCACGCAGAGCTCCGGCCGACAGCACCTGGATGCCGTCCGGGAACTGGAAGGTGGCCGCGTACAGCAGCAGCGTGGAGGCCAGGCCGGCCACCGCCAGATCGTTGGTGTACACCCCGACGATGGCATCGTGGCCGAACAGCAGCACCAGCGCGGACAACGTCTGTGTACCCATGATGATCGCGTAGCCGGCCCAGGCTGCACGACGCACACCGAAGCCATCACCCCGCCCCACTGCATGACCCACGCGCACCGTGGTGGCCTCGGCCACGCCCATCGGGATCATGAAGCACAGCTGCGCCACGTTGATCGCGATCTGGTGGGCTGCCGCCTCGTTGGCACCGAGGCGGCCGATCAGCAGCGCGGTGACGATGAACAACCCACCTTCCATCAGCACGGTGATGCCGATCGGTAGACCGGTGCGCAGCAGGTCCCAGATCGCCTTCCATCGCGGCCACTCGAAGTGCGAGAACAGCTGCAGATGGGCGAATCGCCGGGTACGCCACAGATAGAGGGCAAATGCGCTTGCCTGCAACCACATCATCACCGCCGAGGCGATGCCCAGGCCCTCGGCACCCAGCTCCGGGAAGCCCAGCTTGCCGTTGGCCAGCACGTAGCCCATCGGCGCCAGCACCACCAGGCCGCCGAAGCCGATCAACATGGTCGGCAGCGTCCAGTGCATGCCCTCGCTGAGATAGCGCATGCAGAAGTACAGCGTCAGCGCCGGCCCGCCCCAGCGCACCGCATGCAGGAACGCTGTTGCGCCGGGCACGATGTCCGGCGCGATGCCGAAGGCGGGCAGCAGCGGCGGCACCACCGTGAGGAAGGTGAACATGATCAGGCCCAGGCCCAGCGCCAGCCACAACGCCTGCCGGAACAGCGGACCGATCTCGCGCTCGCGGCCGGCGCCGTGCAGCTGTGATACCGAGGCGGTCAGCGAGATCAGCGTGCCGATCGGAATCAGCATCGGCAGCCAGAGCAGGGCCGTGCCGATGGTCACGGCCGCCAGGGTTGAGGTGGCGTGATGACCGGCAATCACGTTGTCGACGAAGGAGATCAGGCCGGTGGAGACATGCCCGAGCACGAGCGGCAGGGCGAGCAGACCGGTGGCGCCGACTTCCTTGCTGAAGCGCGGCGTGGAGGTTGCGTTGGACATGGGATGCAGAACGCGAACTGCGGTTGCGCGCGAAGGGCACAGGCACCGGGTTGCGGGCCGTCATCTTACGCGCGCGGTGCGTTCATTCCCATGACATGGCGTGAACGCTGGGTTTGACCGCGCGCTTACTGGCCGGCCTGGCGCTTGAGCCAGGCGTCCCGTTCCGCAGCAGGTACGGCGAGGAACGCGCTGCGCACCGCATCGCGTTCCTGCGGCGGCGTGCGCTGGGCCACCAGCGCCAACTGCGCCAGCTGTGCCGGGCTGAGCTGGTGCAGCACGGCCAGTGCACTGTCGCGCTGCTGCGGTGGCAGGAAGCCGAACAGCCCATGCAGCTTGGGAAACTCCACGCCCAGTTGCGGCCCCAGCCGCCAGCCATCGCGGAACGCCTGGTCCTGTGCCTGGAATTGCGAGCGCAGGCGCTCCTGCTGTGCGGCCGGCAGTGCGGCGAACCGCGTGGCCGCCTGACGGATGCGTTCGCGCTCGCTTTCCGGCAGCGCGCGCCAAGCGGCGTAGTCGGCGCGGCGCTGCCGCTGCTGCTGCGCGTCGAGCTGGACGAACGCGGTGGGTGCCGCCGATGGCGGGACCGCGGGCGTGGCCGCCGGCGCGGGTGGCAGTGGAACATTCAGGGTCTGGGGCGTTGCGGACAGCGACAACGGGATGGCCAGCAGCAGACTGGTGATCACGGACTTATTCATCGGCGGCGGCGGTTTCCAGCACTGCGCTGGCCGGCTCTGGCCGGCTCGGCTTGGTCTGCGATTCGTCCACCGGCAGCGGACCACCGGCGGCCGTCCAGGCATACAGATCGGCCTCGGCCAGCAACGGATAATCGCGGTCGGCCAGCATTGCTGCGTCATCGCTGGCCGGGGCGCTGTCCGCCTGCGGCGTGGCAGCGACCGTGCTCGGCGGCAGCGCCTCGACCGTGACCGGGCCGGCCTCGGCAACCACCCCCTCCGGCAGCGGCGCATCGCTCACCAGCGACCGACCGCTCCAATGGCGCCAGCCCAGAGCGGCTGCCAGCAGTACTGCCACCGTCAGCAGCAGGATCGCCGGCCCGCGCCAGCGCGGTCGGGCATCGGGGCGCCGGCGCCGGGGGCTGGCAGCGCTCCGTTCATTGCGCTGCGGTGCCCTCCAGCTGGACGTCGGCGCCTGCGGATTGCTGCTGGTGGCAGCTGCCGGCTGCTGCAGCTGCTGCAGTCGCTGCGCCGGCAGGTCGCGGATGCGCTGCTGCACCTGTTCGGCCAGGCCGCGCCAGGCAACGGCATCCGGCTGACCCTGGGCATCACGCGGGCAGGCATCGGCCAGCAGCTGCTGATAGCCGGCCTCATCACGATCGAGTACCCGCGTGGCGATGTTCTCATCCAGGCTGCCGCCCACCCGCAGCAGCAGGGCCAGCCGTGGCAGCGGTGCCATGCCGCCCAGTGCGGCGAGTGCCGGCGGCCACTGACCCGGGGCCGGCTCGCGCAGTGCCTGCCGCTGCCCCAGCAGGGTCCAGAAGCGGGTCGGCCACTGTGCCATCGGCAGATCGCTGGCAACGGCCGAGAAGGCGCGCATCACCGCCACCAGGGTCTGCTCGGCCCGGGCCGGGTCGCCGCATTGCAGCTCCGCCACTACCAGGGCACGGCGCTCTACGCCACGCAGAAACGCCGACAGCGCACCGGCCGCGGTCGAGGAAACAGGGGCGGGCACAGCGGTCATCGGTCACTCCAGAGGTCTGCCGGCATGATAGCGGCAGGCCATCGGCGCCCGGCAGGACTTGCGTCCGTGGGCACTTCATGCTGCAGGTTGTGCACAGCACCACGCTGGCGCCCGGCAAAACCGCGACATCTCGCTGAATTCACTCTGTTTCAGCAATGTTTCACACATAAAGTATTGATTTTAATGCATTTTAAAGTATGGCGATTTTTTGACCAACCCAAGGGCGAGGCCGTCGCCATCGGCGTCCTACGCAGCCGTTGACCGGTAACGCACAGTGTTATCCACAGAACGTGTGGATAAGACTGAATCTCCAATGGACACCGATATTTAGGTGACATTTATGATTCGGCGACGTCCCCCGTGTGGGCCTTCCGGGCGGCATGCGGGTGCACACGGCCCGTTACACTGCCCCGATGCTCGACCCGATTCCGACCCTGCAGGTCGCCCTGCCCGTCCCCCTGCCCCGCCTGTTCGACTATCTGTCGCCGCAGGGCGATGCCCCGGACGTGGCGGTCGGCTGCCGGGTGAAGGTGCCGTTCGGCAACCGCGAACTCATCGGCGTGGTGGCCGGCCACGGCCAGGCCGACGACGGCCAGGGCCTGCGTCAGGCGCTCGCGTGGTGCGACCCCGCGCCCCTGCTGCAGGGCGAACTGTGGCAGAGCCTGCAATGGCTGGCCCGATACACCCACGCGCCGCTGGGCGAAGTGCTGAGCACGGCCCTGCCGGGGCCGCTGCGGCACGGCGAAGCCCTGCCCGACACCCATCATTGGGGCTGGCAGCTGACCGCCGCAGGCCACGCGCAGCGCGGCACGCTGCGCGCAGGCAGCCGCCCGCGGCAGTTGGCGGAACTGCTGGCCGACGCCGTCGTGGACGAGGACGTGCTGGGGGCGCGCATGGAGGACTGGCGCAGCGCGGCGCGCAGCCTCGGCAAGCGCGCACTGGCCGAGCGCGTTGCACTGAGCGTGGCGCCACAGCACGCGCAACCGCTGCCCGGCCCGACCCTCAATCCGGACCAGGCCGAAGCCGTTGCCGCGATCAACGCCGCGGAGGGGTTCCAGCCCTTCCTGCTCGATGGGGTGACCGGCAGCGGCAAGACCGAGGTCTACCTGCAGGCGATCATCCACTGCCTGGCCCAAGGCCGGCAGGCGCTGGTGCTGGTGCCCGAAATCGGACTGACGCCGCAGACCCTGGCGCGTTTCCGCGGCCGCCTGGGCATCGCCGTGCATGCGCTGCATTCGGGATTGAATGACAACGAGCGCGCGCGCGTCTGGGCCGCCGCCTCGCGCGGCGAAGCGCGGGTGATCGTCGGCACCCGCTCGGCGGTGTTCACGCCGCTGCCGCAGGCCGGCCTGCTGATCGTGGACGAGGAACATGACGGCAGCTACAAGCAGCAGGACGGCATCCGCTACCACGCGCGCGATTTCGCCCTGGTGCGTGCCAAGGCGCTGGGGGTTCCGGTGCTGCTGGGCAGCGCGACACCGTCGCTGGAAACCCTGCACAACGCCTATGCCGGTCGTTACCTGCACCTGCGCCTGAAGCAGCGCGCCGGCGACGCGCGGCCGCCACGCGTGCGCATCCTGGATGTGCGCAAGCGTCCCCTGCAGGACGGTCTCTCGGCCGAAGTGCTGGCCGGCATCGGCGAGCACCTGCAGCGCGGCCAGCAGGTGCTGGTGTTCAAGAACCGGCGTGGTTACGCACCGGTACTGCTGTGCCATGACTGCGGCTGGACGGCGCCTTGCCAGCGCTGTGATGCGCCGATGACCGTGCATGGCGGCGGCCGTCGCCTGCAGTGCCATCACTGCGGTGCGCGGCAACCGGCGCCACTGGCCTGCCCCGCCTGCGGCAGCCTGGCCCTGCAGCCACAGGGAATCGGCACCGAGCGGCTGGAGGAGCACCTCACCGCCGCCTTCGCCGAGTACCCGGTGGTGCGCATCGACCGCGGCACCACCGCCCGCCGCGATGCGCTGGAACAGCAGCTGGCCAAGCTGGGGGACCAGGCCGGCATCCTGGTCGGCACGCAGATCCTCGCCAAGGGCCACGATCTGCCCAGACTCACGCTGGTGGTGGTGGTCGGCATCGACGAGGGCCTGTTCTCGGCCGATTTCCGCGCCAGCGAGAAACTCGCGCAGCAGTTGATCCAGGTCGCCGGCCGCGCCGGGCGCGCCCGCGATCCGGGCGAGGTGTGGCTGCAGACCCACCATCCGGGTCATCCCCTGCTGGAGACGCTGGTCAACGGCGGCTACCACCCGTTCGCACAGGCCGAACTGAACCAGCGGCAGGCCGCCGGCTTCCCGCCCTTCGCGCATCTGGCACTGATGCGTGCCGAAGCGCAGCAGGTGGAGCACGCCAACGCGTTCCTGCTGGCTGCACGGCGACTGCTGGGCGAACAGGCGCTGGTGGAGGCGTACGGACCGATGCCGGCACCGATGCCGCGCCGGGCCGGCTACCAGCGCACGCAGCTGCTGCTCTCATCGGCACAGCGCCCGCCTCTGCACGGCGTGCTGGCGCAGCTGGTACCGCAGCTGTATGCCTTGCCGGAAGCCCGCAAGGTGCGCTGGTCGCTGGATGTGGATCCGACGGATCTGTATTGAATGCAAGCAGAATCCGCCGGGCATGGCCCGGCGCTACCGTTACCGCGCGCGATTCCCGCTTACGTCAGCGGTGACATCACGCCGCGCTGGTAAGCGGGTCGCTCACGCAGGCGTGCGTACCACTCGGCCAGGTGGGGCAGGTCCGGACGCTGGATCGGCAGTTCATACCAGGCGTACACCAGTGAACCCAACGGGATGTCGCCCATCGCGAATGTCGCGCCCGACAGCCACGGCTGCGTGGCCAGCGTCGCATCGGCCATCGCCAGGTAATCGGCGGCGCGCACGATGGCGGCATTGATGCGCGATTCGTCGCGATCTGCCGGCGCGGTGCGCATGATGCCCCAGATCAGATCGCTGTACAGCGGCGCCATCCGCGAGGTGCTCCAGTCCATCCACTTCTCGGCCTGTGCGCGTTCCATCGGATCCTCGGCGTACAGTGTCCCCAGCGCGTAGCGCGCGCTCAGGTAGCGCACGATGGCGTTGGACTCCCACAGCGGCAGGCCGTGGTCCTCGATCACCGGCACCAGGCTGTTGGGGTTCATCGCCAGGTATTCCGGCGTCTGTGTGCCACCGTGGCTGCCGCCCACTTCGATGGACTCGTAGGGCAGGCCGATCTCTTCGGCACACCACAGCACCTTGCGGACGTTGCTGGAATTGCGACGGCCCCAGATCTTCAACATGCGGGTATTCCTTGCGGGCAATGCGAGCGGCAACGATACGCCTGATCGGCGTACATGTGGGCGTGCGGAATGATGCGCGGGCGTCGGCCGGGCATGGCCCGGCGCTACCGGTTCTTCTTCGGCAGCGCGCGCACGTAGGAGGACTTGCCATCCTTCTTCAGTTCGAACAGACCGATCGCCGCCAGCAGATCACTCAGCTTTCCATAGCCATAGTTGCGCGAATCGAACGAGGCCTGGTTGGCGATCTGGCTGCCCACCGGCCCCAGGTGCGACCAGCCGTCTTCGCCTTCCGCTGCGGACACGGCGCGGCGCAGCATCTTCACCAGACGTGTATCGCTGCGCATTTCCGCGCCGCTCTTGCGCGGGCGCACTTCCTCGCCGCTGCCCGTCTCACCGGTGGCCGGCTCGATGGCACCCGGCTCTGCCGTGCCCTGTTCCACTTCCGGCACGCTGGCATGGGCCTGGCCCAGTGCTTCCAGATAGGTGAATTTGGAACAGGCATTGACGAAGGGCTCCGGCGTCTTCTTTTCGCCGAAGCCATACACCTTCACCCCATCGGTCAACAGGCGCATCACCATTGGAGTGAAATCAGCATCGCTGGAGACGATGGCGAAGCCGTCGAGGTTGCGCGCGTACAGCAGGTCCATCGCATCGATCACCATGGCCATGTCCGAGGCGTTCTTGCCCTTGCTGTAGGCGAACTGCTGGATGGGCCGGATCGCGTACTCGTGCAGCACCGCCTCCCAGCCTTTCAGCCGTGGGCTCTTCCAGTTGCCGTAGGCACGGCGGACATTGGCCACGCCGTAGCGGGCCACCTCCGCCAGCACTTCGTCGATCTTCGATGCGGGCGCGTTGTCGGCGTCGATCAACAGGGCGATGCGCTTTTCCGGTTCGCTCATGGGCCTCTCGCTGGCGGTTGCCTGAATCCGAGTATCGCCGATCCGCGCGCACGCTGACGTGACAGGCCGCCGCCGTGCGAAGATGCCGGACGGTTCCCCATGCCCCCTGGAGTGAGTCGATGAGTCGTGAGCGCGTTCCCCACCTGGTCGTTGTCGGCGGCGGTTTTGCCGGCCTCTGGGCCACCCGTGCGCTGGCACGCGAACGCATCCGCATCACCCTGGTCGACCGCCGCAACCATCACCTGTTCCAGCCGCTGCTGTACCAGGTCGCCACTGCAGGCCTGTCAGCGCCGGACATCGCCGCACCGCTGCGCCACATCCTCGGCCACCAGCGCAACGTGGAAGTGCGGCTCGGTGAGGTCGTGGCCATCGACAGGCAGCTCCGCCAGGTGCGGCTGGCCGACGGCAGTACGCTGGACTACGACAGCCTGCTGCTGGCTACCGGCGCCACTCACGCCTACTTCGGCAACGACCAGTGGGCCGATGATGCGCCCGGCCTGAAGACCCTCGACGATGCCATTGCCCTGCGCCGCAAGCTGCTGCTGGCGTTCGAGCGCGCCGAAGCCGAACCGGACCCGGCCAGGAAGGCGGCGTGGCTCAGCTTTGCCGTCGTCGGCGGCGGCCCGACCGGCGTCGAACTGGCGGGCACCCTGGCCGAGATTGCACGCCATACGCTGCGCAATGAATTCCGCCACATCGATCCGGCCAGCGCCAAGGTACGCCTGGTGGAAGCCGGTCCACGCGTGCTGTCTTCGTTCCCGGAAGTGCTCTCACTGAAGGCGCGCCGGCAGCTGGAAAAGCTGGGTGTGGAAGTGCTGACCGGAACGCCGGTGAGCAACATCGACAGCCAGGGCTTCACGCTGGGTGACCAGTTCGTGCCGGCGCGCACCGTGGTGTGGGCGGCCGGCGTGGCCGCCTCGCCGCTGGCGCGCACGCTGGACGTGCCACTGGACCGTGCCGGGCGCGTGCAGGTGCAGCCGGACCTGACCCTGCCCGGGCATCCGGAACTGTTCGTGGCCGGCGATCTGGCCGCGGTGAACCAGGCCAACGGCAAGCCCGTGCCCGGCGTAGCGCCCGCCGCCAAGCAGATGGGCAAGTACGTGGCCGAGGTCATCCGTGCACGCCTGCACGGCAGGCCGGAGCCCGGGCCCTTCAAGTACGCGGACTACGGCAACCTGGCCACCATCGGCCGCATGGCCGCCATCGTGCACCTGGGGCGCCTGCAGCTGTCGGGCGTGCTGGCCTGGTGGTTCTGGCTGGCCGCGCACGTGTTCTTCCTGATCGGCTTCCGCAACCGCATCGTGGTGCTGCTGAACTGGGCGGTGGCGTATTGGAGCTACCAGCGCAGCGCACGCATCATCTTCGGCGATGACCAGGATGACCGCCGGCCGAAACGGTAGCGCAGGTCTGCAACGGGGTCAGATCCCTTTCCTGTGGGGATCTGACCCCACATGGTGTGAACCTACTGCTGCATCAGGCCCATTTCGTCAGCACTCACCTGCATATACATGAACGCAGCGGCCTCGTCGGACATTGACTGCCCCGGCGGAAGGCTGTCGAGCCACGCGGTGATACGCGCATGACGGTCTTTCAATGCATCGCCCATCGCTTGCTTCTCCGCGTCAGTGGCACGTTCCTGCATCTCGCTGCGCAGCAGGTCATCGCCGATGCCCCATTTTTCGGCGAGCGGAATCAGATCGACCAGTTCGGCCGGCACCAGATCGCGGCGTAAACGGGGCGTATTCGGCGCGGTCAGGCCACGCTGCGAGGCCAGCTCGGCGGCGGTACCGATCTGCCCGTGCTGAAGCGGCGACGGCGGTGCCGGTGTCTGCGTGCAGGCCTGCAGGGCCAAGCAGAGGGTCAACAGCAGCATCCAACGGACCTTCATCGGATCGATCCCTGTGTCGATGGTCGCAGCGATAATCGCATGGTCAGAGTTCCTGTCGTCGCATGTTGTGAATGTCCTGAACCTAGTGATGGCGGAGGGCCGGAGCCGAGCACGGCCCGTCTCTAAAGAATTCCCTCGGTCGGCGCCTGCAACCACGCCAGCTTGCGATCGCGCGGCAGCTGTTTGAGCTGCCGTTCGGCGCGCGAGGCGGTGGAGCGGTCCGGGTACTCGCGCACGGCCAGGATGCGCAGCGGCGGGCGGGCCCGGGTGTAGCGCGCGCCCGTGCCGGCGCGATGGGCGGCGAAACGCGCGTCCACGTCGGTGCTGATGCCAGCGTAGTAGCTGCCATCGCGGCATTCGAGCAGGTACAGGAACCACGGGCGCTGGGACGGGGCCATGCCGGGATTATGCCGTGCTGCACCGCAGCGGATATACTGCCCGCGAATGCAGGAGAGAGGCGCCGCGCTGGCGCCCGCCGAAGGCGCAGGCTCCCATGATCGCTCAGGCCGGTGGGCTGGAATCCCACCAACCATGCATTCGACTCGCCGAGCTGGAGAGAGGTCACCGGGCATGCCCGGTACGATCCGCCGAAGGGGCACGCGGCCTACGCCGCTGAACTCTCAGGCAAAAGGACAGCGGGAGCGGCACCGGTCATCGTCATCCCGCCATTGCACAGGCAATGGCGGTGTCCGCGCATGGCCGGCCCCACCGCGTCCGGAGCCTGTTCCATGTTGCTGTCCATCATCTACCTGATCGCCATTTCCGCCGAAGCCATGACCGGCGCACTGTCCGCGGGACGCCGCCGCATGGATCTGTTCGGCGTGGTCATGATCGCCTGCGTTACCGCGCTCGGCGGTGGTTCACTGCGCGACATCCTGCTTGGCCACTATCCGCTGGGCTGGGTCAAACACCCCGAGTACCTCGGCTTCACCGTGTGCGCGGCGCTGATCGCCACCTGGGTCGCACGCTGGATGCACCACTTCCGCCGCACCTTCCTGGTGCTCGACGGCCTGGGCCTGATCGCCTTCACCCTGATCGGTTGCTCGATCGCACGCGAGGCCGGTCATGCCACGCCGATCGTGCTGATCGCCGGCATGCTGACCGGCGCGTTCGGCGGCGTGCTGCGCGACATCCTCTGCAACGAGGTGCCGCTCATCTTCCAGAAGGAGCTGTACGCGATCATCGCGCTGCTGACCGGCGCCGCCTATCTGCTGCTGCTGCACTGGAACGTGTCCGATGCCACGGCCATCCTGTGCTGCCTGGCGGGCGGCTTCGCCCTGCGCCTGCTGGCGATCCACTACCGCTGGGAAATGCCGAAGTTCGTGTATCACGACGAAGTGCATTGAACGATGGCGTGTTCGCCGGGCGTGGCCCGGCGCTCCCCTTCGTGCCCTGCACCACCCCGGCGATGGACCTGGCGCTGTCGCTCATGCGCAGCGCCAGGCGCATCGCCGGTGCGGACGGGCCGGTCTCCAACTCCGACCGGCCCTGATCGCGGCCGCACCCCCGCAGGCGCTGGCCGCCATCCACACACATGCCGCGCTCAGGCGGCTTCTGACACCGTCACTTCGCGACGGGCGCGCACGGCCGCAGCCAGTCGCTCCAGCACCGTCACCGTGGTGTCCCAGTCGATGCAGCCATCGGTGATGCTCTGTCCGTAGACCAGCGGCTGGCCTTCCACCAGTTCCTGCCGGCCTCCCACCAGATGGCTCTCGATCATCACGCCCACGATGCGCTGTTCGCCGTCTTCCAACTGAACGGCGATGTCTTCGATCACCTTCGGCTGGTTTTCCGGGTTTTTCAGGCTGTTGGCATGGCTGGCATCGATCATCAGCCGCGTCGGCAGCCTGGCCTTGGCCAGTGCCTGGCAGGCGTCGGCCACGCTGGCCGCGTCGTAGTTCGGCTGCTTGCCGCCGCGCAGGATCACATGGCAATCCGGGTTGCCGGTGGTCGAAACGATGGCGGTGCCGCCCTGCTTGGTCACCGACAGGAAGTGATGCGGGTTGGAGGCCGCGCCGACCGCATCGGCCGCGATCTTGACGTTGCCATCGGTGCCGTTCTTGAAGCCCACCGGGCACGACAGGCCGGAGGCCAGTTCGCGGTGCACCTGGCTTTCGGTGGTGCGTGCGCCGATCGCGCCCCATGCCACCAGGTCGGCGATGTACTGCGGCGAGATCACGTCAAGGAATTCAACGCCGGCCGGCAGGCCCAGCTTGTTGATGTCGCGCAGCAGGCCGCGGGCAATGCGCAGGCCCTTGTCGATCCGGAAGCTGCCGTCCAGGTCCGGGTCATTGATCAGGCCCTTCCAGCCCACCGTGGTGCGCGGCTTCTCGAAGTACACGCGCATGACGATCTCGAGCTCGCCGGCCAGCGCGTCGCGCAGCGGCTTCAAGCGCTGTGCGTACTCGATGGCCGCATTCGGATCGTGGATCGAACACGGGCCGACCACGACCGCCAGGCGATCGTCGCGGCCATGCAGGATCTGGTGCAGGGCCGCGCGCGAAGCACTGACGGTGTCGGAGGCTTCATCGTCACACGGCAGCATCGCCAGCAGCTGGGCAGGCGGTGTGAGCGGTTCGATGGTGCGGATGCGCAGGTCGTCGGTATGGGGGGGCATGGGGGAGGTCTCCGGTACGTAGGGGGTCCCCAGCGAGGCGGCATGAAAAAAGCCGCCAGGTTCGCTGGCGGCTTTCGGGAATGCGTCTGAAGCTTTCTTCAGGGTGAGCGCAGTCCTTCCTCCGCCAGTGGCTTCGGAAAGTAATACCAGTAAAAGCAGGTAGCGGCTGCGTTCATGGGGTGTATTGATAGCACAGCTTCTGCGCAGCACAAAATGTTTCATCCGCAACTGGGGAAGCGGTTCAGCAGCACGGCGATCTAGCGGCTGCCATGCACTTCCACGTCCAGCAGCAGGCCCTCGTGGATATCGGCCCAGCGCTCCAGCACCTGGTCCAGCTCCCGCCTCGCCTCCTCCAGCTGCTCGGGGTTGAGCAGGGACCGCGCCGTGTAGAGATCGGAGACCAGCCGCCGCAGGGTCGATTCCGGTATCGCCACCGAGGGCCCGTCCACATCCGGCAACTGCAACGCCGGGGTGTCGCCGGGAGGGCCGAACAGCGTGACCTGGAGCGTGCTCTGCATGATCGACTTCCCTGCGGGTGGACGTGGGCAATGCACTGTTTACCGCGTCCGGATGACCGGCGCATGTGCCGATGTGCGGATCGATGGTGTCGCGACTGGACCGATGGTGCCACCGCGTTGAGATCTTCCTTCCAGACTTCTCACCCTCCGGCCGGGAGGGGCCTGCAGGCGCTCAATGCGCGGTTATACGGGCAACGGCATATGCGATACTTCCTCCGTCTCCATGACGTGTCGCGTACTGCCTTGGCATCCCACGCGGACATGTGCTCAAGATGGTTTGCCACCGGAAAAGGGTGGCCGGGTCGGCAAAGCCCGTGTGTCACTGAAGTTCGCGTTTGTCAGCCGGCGTCGCCTTGGGCGGCGCCGGCTGGCAATCCGTCCGCGTTCCATGGCGGGCGGTGCGGGGGGGCGCTTGCGCCCGCCGGATCAGTGACCCGGTCTTTGCCGCCACGTACCGTCCGCCACCTCTTCCGGTGGCGGTGTCGTCTGTCCTGTACGGAGCACACGCCATGAACACACCACACGTTCCCTTCCCCGGTGCCCACCCCGATCCGGCCAATGCCGATCAGGCGCCGTTCGATCCCAACAGTCTGGTCGCCCACCTGCAGCGCATCGGCAGCGGTGCGGCCGCCGATGGCCAACCCTGGCCCGAGCGCCATCCAGCGAATGGCCGACGCATGATGCTGGCCGATGCCGATGGCGCACTGGCCGGCCTGCGCATCGTGCAGGAGGTGCTGCTGGCCGCCGAACGCTGCCGCCAGAATGCCGCGCCCGAACATCACGTGAGCGACCGGGTGATGGAAGGGTTGATGCTGGCATCCCTGGGGCTGGCCACGCATGCGGCCGAACGCCTGCAGCCCCACTAGCCGCGTCCGCGCAATGTGACCGGGCCCGATGGCCCGGTCATGGGCCGGCACCCGCCGGATCACAGTGAACGCAGTGCGCGCCTGCGGATGTAGGCGTTGGCAGGGCTGTCGCGCTCGCGTTGCCAGCGTGTGCACAGGTCACGCAGCCACTGCGGCTGGGTCTTCCCGGCATCGTTGAGCCAGTTGCCGACGGAATCCTGCACATAGCGTTCGGGATCATCAGCCAGTGCCTCCAGCAGCGATTGCGCGTGTTCGGGATGCTGCTTGAAAAGAGCGATGTGCGCCGCCCAGACGCCACGGGGACGCAGTGCTTCACAGGCAAACCGGCGCAGATGCGCGGACGGTTCCTGCGTCCACGGCTGCAGGCATTCAAGCGCCAGCAGTGGCCCGGCAACGATGTCGGTGCGCAGCGCCAGCCACGCCCATTCGCGCACGCCGAAATGCGGATCATCGGCCAACGGGCGCATCTTCTCCAGCTTCACCGGCAGGGAGGCGGTGGCATCGCCACCGATCAGGTAGCAGGCCCAGCCGCGCACGGTGTCGGATGCATGCGACTGCCACTGTGCAGGATCACCCTGCCTGGCCTCACGCAACAGCGTTGCCGCCAGAACCATGCGCTGGGTAATGCCTTTGCTGGCGGCATCGCGCATGCATTGAATGGCAGTCTCCGGCAGCACCGCAACGGTCTGCAGCAGCACCGCGAAGTCCACGGCCAGACATTCCGCCAGATGCGTGCTGGCGGCTGCCCCGGTATCCAGCTGATGCTTTCGCGCCGGGCTGATCGCTGCGCTCACTGCAGGTCCTTCCGTCCGCCGCCGGTGTGCTGCCACACCTTGGCCAGCAGCTGTGAGAGCTGCACCTGCTCGGCAGTGTCCAGGCCGTTGAACAGGCCCGCGATCCACTGCGTGTGCTGATTGAAGAGGTCTTCGGCCAAGCGCTTGCCCTGCACGGTCAGCACGATCTGGAGGCGACGGCCATCGTCCGCATCGCTGCGCCGCTGCAGCAACCCTTCGCGCTGCAGGCCATCGAGCAGGCCGCTGATGGTGGCGCGGGTCACGCCTGCACGTTCGGCCAGCGCATGCGGCGACAGTGTGCCGCCGGCACCGTGCAGCAGGAACAGCACGATGAAGCGACCTTCACTGAGCCCGTGCGGTGCCAGCCGGCTGGCGCAGTCGCGATCGATCGCCGAGGACAGCGACAGCAGCTGGAAGCACAGATGCAGCAGGGCGACATTGGCGTGGCCACGTCGCCGGGCCTCATCCAGAAGGGCGCCATGTTTTGCCTCAAGCACGGTGATTTCCAATGTGTTTAGGTGCCTAATCATATTCATGACGGGATGGAGCGCAACACCTACGGGGCCTGCCGCCGGGCCCGGCCGGGCGCACTCCTCGCGCAGGGGGCTGCAAGCAGCCGAAGCTGCGGTAGCATCGCGCCACGTCCCGCCAGGAGTTCCACGCATGCGCCGTGCCGTCCTGCTGTTGCTGACGCTGTTCCCCGCCGCCGTAATGGCCGCTCCCCCTCCCGTGCCCTCCCCGGCCCGGATCGATGCCGAAGCCAAGCGCCTGATGCAGGTCGCCCACGTCCGCGGGATGGCAGTGGCCGTCGTCGACGGTGGCAAGGTCGTGCACGTCGCCGCCTATGGCGAGCGCAACGCTGCCGGCGAACCGCTACAGACCGACACGGTGATGTATGCGGCATCGCTGACCAAGATGGCCTTCGGCCACCTGATCGCGCAGCTTGCACAGGACAAGGTGATCGATCTGGATGCCAGCATCGCCAGCGCACTGGACAGACCGCTGCCGGACTATCCGGCCGAGCCGAAGAAGTACGCCGACTACACCGTGCTGGCCGGCGACGAACGTTGGCGCCGGCTGACCCCGCGCCTGCTGCTCAACCATGCCAGCGGCTTTGCCAACTTTGCATTCCTGGAACCGGACGGAAAACTGAAATTCCACTTCGATCCGGGCAGCCGCTATGGCTATTCCGGCGAAGGCCTGATCCTGCTGCAGTTCGTGCTGGAGCGCGGGCTGGGCCAGGACGTGGGTACGCTCATGCAGCAGCGCGTATTCGACCGCTTCGGCATGCCCCGCACCAGCATGATGTGGCGCGAGGATTTCGCCACGAATCTGGCCGACGGCTGGACCGCCGAAGGCACGGCGGAGCCGCACGATGAACGCAGCCGCGTGCGTGCCGCCGGTTCGATGGACACGACCATCGCCGACATGGGCAATTTCGCGGCCGGCTATGTCAGTGGCCAGGGGCTGTCGGCATCGATGCGTCGGGAGCTGGTGCGGCCGCAGCTGCCGATCACCACCGCCAGCCAGTTCCCGACGCTGCAGCCGGAACTGCCGGTGGCGCAGCGGCGCAGAAACCTGGCTGCGGGACTGGGCGTGGTGACATTCACCGGTGCACAAGGCGCAGGCTTCTACAAGGGCGGACATGACGATGCGGTGGGCAACACGCTGGTGTGCGTCGAGCAAGGCCAACGCTGCGTGGTGATCCTGGGCAACGATGTGCGCGCCGAAGCGGCCTTTCCGGCACTGGTGCGCTTCGTGCTGGGCGAGACGGGGGTGCCGTGGGAATGGGAATATGGGGCCACGAAGGCATTCGTGCGCTGACAGGTGGACCACGGTCCACGTCCAGCAGAGGGGGCGGAACGCCCACAAAAAAACCCCGCCTTGCGGCGGGGTTTTTCACTTCATCGGGAACAGCGGACCTTAGAAGTCCATGCCGCCCATGCCACCCATGCCGCCCATGCCACCGGCGCCGCCCAGGGCCGGCTCGTCCTTCTTCGGAGCTTCGGCAACCATGGCTTCGGTGGTGATCATCAGGCCAGCGATCGAGGCCGCGTTCTGCAGCGCCGAACGGGTCACCTTGGTCGGGTCCAGGATGCCGAACTGCAGCATGTCGCCGAACTCACCGGTGGCGGCGTTGTAGCCGAAGCTGCCGCTGCCTTCCTTGACCTTGTTGACGATGACGGACGGCTCTTCGCCGGCGTTGGCGACGATCTCGCGCAGCGGGGCTTCCATCGCGCGCAGGGCGATCTGGATGCCGTGGTTCTGGTCTTCGTTGGCGCCCTTCAGGCCGGCCAGCGCGGTGACCGCACGGACCAGTGCAACGCCGCCGCCCGGAACCACGCCTTCTTCAACGGCTGCACGGGTAGCGTGCAGGGCGTCGTCGACGCGATCCTTCTTTTCCTTCATTTCGATTTCGGTGGACGCACCCACCTTGATCACGGCAACGCCGCCGGCCAGCTTGGCCACGCGTTCCTGCAGCTTCTCGCGGTCGTAATCCGAGGAGGTGTCCTGGATCTGGGTCTTGATCTGCGCAACGCGCGATTCGACCGCAGCCTTGTCGCCCACGCCGTCGATGATGGTGGTGTTCTCCTTGGAGACCTGCACCTTCTTGGCGCGGCCCAGGTCCTTGATGGTGGCCTTCTCCAGCGACAGGCCCACTTCTTCGGAGATCACGGTGCCGCCGGTCAGCACGGCCATGTCTTCCAGCATCGCCTTGCGACGATCGCCGAAGCCCGGGGCCTTCACGGCCACGACCTTGACGATGCCACGGATGGTGTTGACCACCAGGGTCGCCAGCGCTTCGCCTTCGACTTCCTCGGCCACGATCAGCAGCGGCTTGCCGGCCTTGGCGACGCCTTCCAGCACCGGCAGCAGGTCACGGACGTTGGAGATCTTCTTGTCGTGCAGCAGGATGAACGGGTCATCCAGGTCAGCGGTCTGCGACTGCTGGTTGTTGATGAAGTACGGGGACAGGTAGCCGCGGTCGAACTGCATGCCCTTGACCACGTCCAGCTCGTTGTCCAGGCCCGAGCCTTCTTCAACGGTGATCACGCCTTCCTTGCCGACTTCCTTCATCGCGTCAGCGATGATCTGGCCGATCGACTCGTCCGAGTTGGCCGAGATGGTGCCGACCTGGGCGATCGCCTTGTCGTCAGCGGTCGGCTTGGAGATGTTCTTCAGCTCGGTGACGGCAGCCACGACGGCCTTGTCGATACCGCGCTTGAGGTCCATCGGGTTCATGCCGGCAGCAACGGCCTTGGCGCCTTCGCGGATCAGGGCCTGGGCCAGCACGGTGGCGGTGGTGGTGCCGTCGCCGGCGTCGTCGTTGGTGCGCGAAGCAACTTCCTTCACCATCTGCGCGCCCATGTTCTCGAACTTGTCAGCCAGCTCGATTTCCTTGGCGACGGAGACGCCGTCCTTGGTGATGGTCGGGGCGCCGAAGCTCTTCTCGAGCACGACATTGCGGCCCTTCGGGCCGAGGGTGGCCTTGACGGCATTGGCGAGAACGTTGACGCCGCGCACCATGCGCGAACGGGCATCTTCACCGAAACGGATATCCTTGGCAGCCATTGCAATTACCTCATTGGTCGCGCCGGGCCGTGCCCGGCGGCTGGGATGTAGGGATCAGGTTGAAACAGGTCGCGGCGGGGCTCAGCCGATGACGGCGAGCACGTCGTCTTCGCGCAGGACCTTGTACTCGACGCCTTCGCTCTTGTACGAGCTGCCGGCGTACTGGCCGTAGATGACCTTGTCACCGACCTTCAGCGACGGCGCGCGCACGCTGCCGTTGTCCAGCGGCTTGCCGGGGCCGACGGCCACGACTTCACCCTTGGTGGACTTTTCCTTGGCCGAGTCGGGGATGACGATGCCACCGGCGGAGATTTCGTCGGCTTCGATCGGCTTGACCACAACGCGGTCGTGCAGCGGCTTGATGCTCATAGGAGACCTCTTAAGTGATTGATTGGTCTAAAAAAGTCCGGCGATGTTAGCACTCGCACCAGGCGAGTGCCAGAACCGCACGTGAAGAAACCCGACAAGGTCGGGAGCACGGCAGAGATGGAGCCCCCCGGGAGGCTTTCAAGGGGCGTCGCGAAAAAAGTTTCCGCGCCGGACGCTGCGGCAGTGCGGTGGGGTGGCCCCGAATTAGGTGACCAACGTCGCACTGTCAGATATCTGACGTTCATTTACGACAAAGTGTCACTGGATCGGCCTTAGGCTCGGCCGCGCATTCCCAATCACAAGGAGTCGTCGATGCGATTGCTGTCCCCGCTCGCCACCGCCTGCGTGCTGGCCCTGGCCACCGCGCCGGCCCAGGCCGAGGTCTTCATCAACGAACTGCATTACGACGACAGCACCGCAGCCGGTGACGTCGGCGAGGCGATCGAGGTCGTGGCCACCGCCGGCGAGGATCTGTCCGGCTATCGGCTGTATCTCTACAACGGCAGCACGCCGTCGGCCGCTTCGGTGTACGCCAACACGGCCGTCCCTGCCGGCAGCGCCGCCGGGTGCGGCAGCGCCACTCTGGCCGTGGTCAGCTATCCGACCAACGGCATCCAGAACGGTCCCAACGACGGCATCGCGCTGGTCGACGCCAGCGGCAAGGTGGTCCAGTTCCTCAGCTATGAGGGCACGATCACTGCCTCCGGCGGTCCTGCCGCAGGCATGACCAGCCAGAACATTCCGGTGGCCGAGACCAACAGCACGGCCCCTGGCACCTCACTGCAGCTGACGGGCAGCGGCAGCCAGTACGCCCACTTCACCTGGGCCGAATCGGCGACGCAGACCTTCGGCAGCTGCAACAACGGCCAGACCTTCAGCGGTGGGGGTACGCCCGGTCCCAATACGCCGCCATCGGTGTCCACCACCACCCCCGCCCAGGGCAGCAGCACGTTCCCGGCCGCGGCCGATCTGGAAGTGGTGTTCAGCGAGACGGTGAACCTGGCCAGCGGCGCCTTCGCGCTGAGCTGCGGCGCCTCCGGCAGCGTACCGCTGACCCACCCGGCCAGCGGCAGGAGCGTGAAGGTGTCCACCAACACCGCGCTGGTGGCCGGTGAGGCCTGCCGCTTCGACATCCGCGCCGCGCGCATCACCGACCTGCAGGGCGCGCATCCGGCTGCCGACAGCCGCATCGCCTTCACCGTGGCCAGCGCCACGGGCAACCCCGATCCGGGCAATCCCGGCGTGCCGGCGGGCTACTACTCCAGGGTCAACACCTCCAGCCCGAGCCAGCTGCGCTGCTCGCTGCACGCGACCATCAAGGGCCACACCGCCTATCCGTACAGCGGTTCGGGCACCAGCACCTGGACCATCCTGGAGATCGCCGACGAGGATCCGAACAATCCCAACCGCATCCTCGATGCCTATCGCAACCGCAGCTACGCCAAGGTCAGCGATCGCGCAGGCACCGGCAGCGGCCTGACCTACAACCGCGAGCACACCTGGCCGAACTCGCTGGGCTTTGCCAGCACCACCGGCGACAAGGGCCTGCCCTACGCGCCCTACACCGACACCCACATGCTGTACCTGACCGATGCGCAGTGGAATGCCGACCGCGGCAACAAGCCGTTCGGCAAGTGCGATGCCAACTGTGGCGAGCGCGCCACCGAGGCCAACAACGGCCATGGCGGCGGCAGCGGCGGCTACCCGGGCAATTCCAACTGGGTGCGCACGCCGGACGGCAACACCGGCACCTTCGAGGTGTGGGGCCATCGCAAGGGCGACATGGCGCGCGCGGTGATGTACATGGCGATCCGCTACGAGGGCGGCAAGGATGCAGCCACCGGCCAGTCCGAGCCGGACCTGGAGCTGACCGACGACCGCAGCCGGATCGTCAGGACCAGCAGTTCGCCGGCCTACATGGGCCTGCTCTCGACCCTGATCGACTGGCATCTGTCCGATCCGCCGGACGACGCCGAGCGCGCGCGCAACGACGTGATCTACAGCTTCCAGGGCAACCGCAACCCGTTCATCGACCACCCCGAGTGGGCGACGCCGGCGTTGTTCACCTCGGCCAAGCCGGCGACCTGCCAGCTGGCCAACTGACCGCGCAACGCAGCGGTCCATCGCCGCCGCCGGACCTTGATCCGGCGGCGGCCCTATACTCGACGGTCATGCCGACCGTCGATCCCGTCCTGCTGCTGTTGACCACCTGCCCGGACCGGGCCAGTGCCGAGCGCATCGCGCATGCGCTGGTCGGCGAGCGCCTGGCCGCCTGCGTGACGCGCCTGGAAGGGGCGCAGTCGACCTACCGCTGGCAGGGCGAGGTCACTACCGATGCCGAGCTGCAGCTGCTGGTGAAGACTACGGCCAGCCGCGTGGAGGCAGCGATGGCACGGATCGTCGAACTGCATCCGTATGAACTCCCCGAGTGCATCGCGGTCGAAGCCCGGGCCGGACTGCCGGCCTATCTGGATTGGATCCGGGCGCAGACCCGGGAGGACACCGCTTGATGAATCTGTTTGCCCGTGCCGCCGCGCTGTGCGCCCTGCTCTCGCTGGCCCTGCCTGCATTCGCCCTGGACGAGAAAGATCTGCTGCCGGTGGACCAGGCGTTCGCGCTCACCGCCAGTGCGCCGGAGCGGAACCAGATCCAGCTGCAGTTCAAGATCGCGCCGGGGTACTACCTCTATCGCCACCGCACCAGCGTCAAGGCCGACCCGGCCTTCAATGCCGGTGCGCTGCAGATGCCCAGCGGCACCAAGCACCACGACGATTTCTTCGGCGAGGTCGAGACCTACCGCGAACGCCTGCAGGTTTCGCTGCCGGGCGCCCCGACGGATGCGGCCGGCACCCTCAGCCTGGAAGTGCGCTACCAGGGCTGCGCCGATGCCGGTGTCTGCTACCCGCCGCAGAAGCGCGTGGTCCAGGTGACACTGCCCGGTGGTGGCGGTGGCGCCGCAGCCGGCCTGCCAACCGCGCGGGTCACCGGCGTGAACGCGTTCAACACTCCGCTTGCCGGGGCCGGCAGCGCTGGTGGCCTGCGCCTGCCCGGCAGCAGCAACAGCCAGGCGCTTCCGCTGCCCTCCGAACAGGCCTTCGGCTTCGACGCGATCGCCAGCGATGGCAACACCCTGCTGCTGCGCTTCAGTCCCGCGCCGGGCTACTACCTGTATCGCGATCGCACCTCGCTGAAGCTGGAAGGCAGTGCCGGTGTGCTGGCTGATACACCGCGCTGGCCCGCCGCGCAGTCGCATCGCGACGAGCACTTCGGCGATGTGTCGGTTTACTTCAACCAGGTCGAAGTGCCGCTGCCGCTGCGCCGCACGGTGACCGACGCGGTGGACAGCACACTGGTGGTGACCTTCCAGGGTTGCCAGACCGATGGCATCTGCTACCCGCCGATGACCCGCCGGGTGAAGCTGTCGATCCCCGCGGGAAAGATCAGCGCCCACGCCGGCCAGCCTGCGCCACGCAGCGAAATGATCCGACCGCTGCCGGCGGGCAGCGCCGCACCGCGCGAGGCTGCCAACGGCACCCCGTTGCGCCTGCTGCCGACCGTGCCGAACAGCGAACCGGCGCGTACCGATGTGGACGGCGCGCAGGCAGGGTTCGCCGCCGATGCGCGGGGCGACAACGCGCTGCGTACCCGCCCGCCGGCCACCACCCCGGATCCGGACCGTTCGTTCCTGTGGGTGCTGCTGCTGGCACTGGCCGGTGGTCTCGTACTGAACCTGATGCCCTGCGTGCTGCCGATCCTGTCGCTGAAAGTGCTGGGCCTGGCACAGAGCGGTGAGAGCGCCGAGCGCGCCCGCAGCCACGCCATGTGGTACACGCTGGGCGTACTGGTCGCCTTCGCGGTGATCGGCGCGCTGATGGTCGGCCTGCGCATGCTTGGCAATGCGGTGGGCATCGGTTTCCAGCTGCAGCACCCAGGCGTGGTCGCGGCACTGGCCTACATCATGTTTGCGGTTGGCCTGAGCCTGTCCGGCGTGTTCACCCTCGGCGGTGGCCTGGGCAACCTCGGCCAGTCACTTGCCCGTCGCAGCGGTCCGGCCGGCGATTTCTTCACCGGTGCGCTGGCCTGCGTGGTCGGCAGCGCGTGCGTCGGTCCGTTCATGGGAGGCGCGGTCGCCTATGCCTTCGTTGCCACGCCCATACAGGCGATGGCCGTGTTCCTGTTCCTGGGCCTGGGCCTGGCCCTGCCGTTCCTGCTGATCGGCTTCGTGCCGGCGCTCGCGCGGCGCCTGCCCAAGCCCGGCCCGTGGATGGAAACGCTCAAGCACGTGCTGGCGTTCCCGATGTATGCCACCGCACTGTGGCTGCTGTGGGTGCTGGGCAAGCAGCGTGGCGTGGACGGCATGGCGCTGGCGCTGGGCGGACTGCTGCTGCTGGCCCTGGGCCTGTGGTTGTTCGAGCGCAGCCGCTGGCGCAGCCAGCGCGCCGCCGGCCTGCTGGGCGTGCTGCTGGCAATCGCCGCGCTGGTACCGGTGTGGGGCGTGACCCAGCTGAAGCCACCGGCACGTGCGGCACAGGCCACCAGCGAGAACGTCGTGGAGTATTCGCCGCAGCTGCTCGACCGCCTGCGTGCCGACAACCGCGTGGTGTTCGTCAACATGACCGCCGACTGGTGCGTGAGCTGCAAGGCGAACGAGCGCGCCGTGCTGTCGCGACCGGAGTTCAGGGAGCTGCTCAGGCGCACCAACGCGGTGTACATGCGCGGCGACTACACCAACGTGGACCCGCAGATCACCGCTTTCCTCGATGAGCACAAGGCCGTGGGCGTTCCGCTTTACGTGGTGTATGGGCCCGGCGCACCGCCGACGGTGCTGCCGACCCTGCTTACCCAGGCCGTGGTCGAAGAAGCGCTGCTGCGCACCGCACGATGAGGTGGCAACGGCCAGCGCTGCTGTGGACCGCGGTGCTGGCTGCCGGCCTGGGCCTGTGGGCCGGCCATCGGCTGACGCCGGTGCCGGCGGCGGACGCTGGCGATCCAGACGTGCAGCCACCTGCAGCACCGCTGCCCGTGCTGCAGGCAGGCGATGCCCTGCCCGCACTGGTGCTGCCGGACCTGCAGGGACAGCCGCTCGATCTGCGCCAGCGTTTTGCCGGCCGGCCGCTGCTCATCAATGTCTGGGCCAGCTGGTGCGGGCCCTGCGTCGAGGAAATGCCGGAACTGTCGCGCTTCGCGCAGGCGCAGCAACCTGACGGCGTGCAGGTGCTGGGGCTGGCGCTGGATACACCCGAAGATGTGCAGCGCTTCCTGCAGCGGGTGCCGGTGGACTACCCGATCGTGCTGGAGACGCCCGGTCCGCGCGATGCCAGCGTGCAGCTGGGCAATGCCCAGGGGCTGCTGCCTTACAGCGTGCTGGTGGATGCACAGGGCCGCATCGTGAAGCAGAAGCTGGGGCCGTTTGCCGCCGGCGAAGTCCGGACGTGGGCCCGGCTGTAAGCCTGGCCGCGGCCGGCATCCACGCGTCCTGATCCCGGTCAGACCAGTGAGCGCGCCCAGAGCTGGGACACCTGTGGCCGGCCGAACAGCTGCTCGTGCTGCTCGGTCATCAGTTCGAAGCCGGCCCGTTCGTACAGGCCGCGGGCGTCGATGAGCGCGGCATTGGTCCACAGCACCATGCGCTTGTAGCCCACCGCGCGCGCGAAGCTCATCGCCTCGTCCACCAGTCGCTGCCCGATGCCCCGCCTGCGCGCGCTGGCATCGACGTGCAGCAGCCGCAGCTTGGCATTGTGCGCGTCGTGCCGGACCACGAACACCGACCCCACCGGGGTGCCGTCCAGTTCAGCGATCCAGCAGCGCTCGGTCTGCGGGTCGTGTTCGCGCAGGTAGCGGGTGACGATGTCGGCCACCAGCGCTTCAAACTCCGCGTTCCATCCGAATTCGCGTGCATACAGCGCGCCGTGCTTCTGGATCACCCAGCCCATGTCGCCGGGGCGGGGATCGCGCAGCACGCAATCCGACGATGCACCTCCCAGCAGTGCCTGGATGTGCGCCATCGCCTCAAGAAGGCGCTGGCATCCTGCTTCGCTGATATCTCCCAGCATGGCAGCGACGCTTTCGCTGGACGCTGCATCCAGCTGTGCGAAGGCGGCGCGGCCCGCCTCGGTCAACACCAGCCGGTTCGCGCGCGCATCCATCACCGACGGCTCGCGTTGAACCAGACCGCGCGCCTGCAGCCCGCTCAGCAGCCGGCTGAGGTAGCCCGCGTTGAGGTCCAGCCGATGGCCCAGCTGCGCAGCCGTGATGCCCTGGCCCGCCGCCAGTTCGAACAGCACCCGCGCCTCGGTGAGGGTGAAGTCGCTGTGCAGCAAACGCTCCTCGAGCACCGCGATCCTGCGGGTGTAGAAGCGGTTGAAGGCGCGGACCTGTGCGACGGGATCGGAAGTGAGCGCAGACACGGGGACGTTCCTGATGGTTGCCTTGGGCACATAGTACATGCCTCGAGCAACCATATAACGCTGTTTTGCGATCCATTCCGCGTCTTGGCGCCTTAAAACGAAAGATTCGTTGCAGTACGGTTTACGTTCTGTTAATTCTGCGTTTAGCGACCAGGGCCCTGGCTGCAAGGAGAACCAACAGGATGAACGACTGACCGACAAACCACTCAAATCGACTGCAGGGTGCATGCATGAAACACGGAATTCGCAGAAGTGTTCAGGCTCCAGACGCAATCACGCCATTGGCATCCGCAGTAATGGTGGCCCTCGCCACCGCGCTGCTGTCCACCAGCCCCGTTGCACGGGCGCAGGACAGCGGCACATCGACGACGCCCGACGCGGCCACCACCCTGGATACCGTTTCGGTACTGGGCAGCCGCACCAAACCGCGCACGGTGTCCTCGTCGGCGGTGCCGATCGACATCATCAGCGGTGAAGAGTTCCGCAACCAGGGCGCGACCGACGCCCTCGACCAGCTCAAAGTGCTCGTGCCTTCCTTCAACGTCAGCACGATTCCCATCGACGATGCGGCCAGCCTGGTGCGTCCGGCCAACCTGCGTGGCCTGCCGCCGGACAACACCCTGCTGCTGGTCAACGGCAAGCGTTTCCACCGCTCGGCGGTGATCACGTTCCTCGGCCACGGACTGTCCGACGGCGCACAGGGACCGGACCTGTCCGTGTTCCCCTCGCTGGCGCTGGAACAGGTGGACGTGCTGCGCGACGGCGCAGCGGCACAATACGGCTCGGACGCCATTGCCGGCGTGCTCAACTTCAGCCTGAAGAAGCTGCGCGAAGGCGGCACCGCCGAGGTGTTCGCCGGCCAGTACTACGAGGGCGACGGGCTCACCACCCAGTACTCGGCGCAGATCGGCCTGCCGCTCACCGAGCACGGCTTCGCCACCCTTACGGCCGAATGGCGCAACGCCGACGACACCTCGCGCAGTGTGCAGCGCGACGATGCCGCCGCGGTCGCAGCGGCAGGCTACCCCGGGGTGAAAGATCCTGCGCAGATCTGGGGATCGCCGAAGGTGGACGACGACCTCAAGCTGGTCGCCAACCTCGGTTACGACACTGAGAACGTGGAGTTCTACCTGTTCGGCAATTACGCCAAGCGTGAAGTGGATGGCGGGTTCTACTACCGCGACCCCACCGCACGTTCGGGCGTCTACTCCAACGATGGTGGCCAGACATTGCTGGTGGGCAACCTGACCGGCGTGGGCGCATGCCCCACCATCGCCCTGCGCGATGGCGCCGGCAACCTGCTGCCGTACGGCACCGTGAGCGGCGCGGTGGCTGCCCTGCCCGCCAACTGCTTTACCTTCCTGTCCAGCCTGCCCGGCGGCTTCACCCCACGCTTCGGCGGCAAACTGGAAGACGCCTCGGTGTTCGCCGGCGCCAAAGGCACCTGGGGTGAGTGGTACTGGGACGTGAGCGGCTCCTGGGGGCGCAACGACATCGAGTTCACCATCTACAACACCGTCAACGCCTCGCTCGGTCCCGACCAGCCGGCCGGGCTGTTCTTCCGCCCGGGTGGCAATACCCAGACCGAAAAGAACCTCAACGTGGACGTCAGCCGGGACATCCCGGTCAGCTTCAGCAGCCAGCCGCTGCGCCTGGCGATGGGTGCCGAATGGCGCGAGGAGAGCTTCAGGATCAGCCCCGGTGACGGCCCGTCCACGGCCATCGGGCCGCTGACCGAACAGGGCTTCGCGCTGGGCTCCAACGGGTTCAACGGCTTCAGCACGCGCACCGCCGGCACCTTTGATCGTCGCAACTGGGCCGCCTACGCCGACCTGGAAGCACAGCTCACCGAGCGGCTGCTGCTGGCCGGTGCGCTGCGCTACGAGGACTACGATTCGTTCGGCAGCACCACCACCGGCAAGCTCACCGCGCGCTTCGACTTCAACGAGCACTTCGCTCTGCGCGGCGCCTACAACACCGGCTTCCGTGCGCCGACTCCCGGCCAGGCCAACATCAGCCAGATCAGCACCGTGTTCGGCGGTACCGCACTGGAAGACATCGCCACCCTGCCGCCGACCAATCCGATTGCCCAGCTCAAGGGCGCGCAGCCGCTTACTCCGGAAGAGTCCAGGAATGTGTCATTGGGCGCGGTGTGGACCGAAGGTGACTGGCTGGTCACCCTGGACGGCTATCAGATCAAGGTGGAAGACCGCATTGCTCTGAGCACCAGCTTTGCAGTCACTCCGGAGGAGCGTGCGGCGCTGGTGGCCGGCGGCAATGCGGAAGCCGCGTCCATCTCGCAGGTGACCTACTTCGGCAACGCCTTCGATACCACCACCACCGGCGTGGACCTGGTGACCAGCTTCAAGAGCAACCACTTCGGCGGGGTCACCACCTACTCGCTGGCGGCCAACTGGAACCGCACGAAGGTGGACCGCTACGACACCGACTTCATCGACGAAGCGCGCGTGTACAAGCTGGAGAAATCGCTGCCCAGGACCAAGGGCTACTTCAGCATCAATCACCAGCGGCAGATCTTCCACGCCAATCTCCGGTTCAACTATTACAGCAGCTGGTACGAGGATCACCTGGACAGCGGCGTGATCTCCGCCGAGGACGGCGGCCTGCCGATCTACGGGGGCAGCGCGTTGATCGTGGATGCGGAGGTGGGCTGGAAGTTCGATTCGGGCCTGTACGTCAGCGTGGGCGCGCAGAACCTGTTCGACCGTGTGCCGGCCAGCAACCCCTGGGGGGGCGTGGCCGGTGCGCAGTATCCGGTGCATTCGCCCTACGGATTCAACGGCGGGTTCTATTACACGCGGGTGGGCTGGAAGTTCTGACGCAGGTGCAAGTGCGCGCAACGGTGGCCATGGAAGGCCCCGTCGCTGGCGCCACCCCACCGGCTTGACCGCAGGCAGGGCGCCCCCGAGAATTACGCGACTAATTCTCATTTGCTGTTGCGCAGGATGCGGGCGGCAGCCCTCCTGGCTTTCATCCCCCGATGTTCAAGAACGTCCTGTTCCAACTGCACTGGCTGCTGGGCATCACGGCCGGCACCGTCCTGGCCATCATGGGCCTGAGCGGCGCAGCCCTGTCTTTTGAAGATGAACTGCTGCGCGCCGCCAACCCCGGCTTCGCCGCCATCGCCGAACATCACGCCGAAGGCCAGCAGCCGCTGCCCCTGAGCGAGCTGGTGCCGATGCTGCAGGCCGACAGCAAACGGCCGTTGCAGCGGCTGCGCGTGGATGCCAGCGGCCAGCGCCCATCGGTGGCCCGTTTCGCCGGCGGCAAAGCGCACTGGGTGTACTTCGACCCTTACAGCGGCGAGCGCTTCAGCGCCCTGCGCGGGCAGGCCTTCTTCGACTTCGTCGAAGACCTGCATCGCCACCTCGCCGCGGGCGAGCGCGGAAAATGGATCACCGGCAGCTGCGCGATCGCCCTGCTGTTCTTCACGCTGTCCGGGCTCTACCTGCGCTGGCCCCGCCGCTGGTGGCACTGGCGAAGCTGGCTGGCCGTGGAATGGAAGCGCAGCGGCCGCGGCTTCCTGTGGAGCCTGCATTCGGTGGCCGGCACCTGGGTGCTGCTGATCTACCTGATGAGTGCCTTGACCGGCCTGTGGTGGTCGTTCGACTGGTACCGCAGCGCGGCCAATACCCTGCTCGGCGTGGTGCCACCGGCAAAGCAGGTGATCGATGCCGGCGCCGTGCTCGACCTGCGCCGCGTGGAAACGACGCTCTACGCGCAGGCCGGGGTGCGCACCGGTTACATCGACCTGCGGCTGCCCGAGAAGCCCGGCCAGGCACTGAATGTGCGGACCATGGCGGGCGATCCGGCATTGCGCGGCGGCCATCATGACCGCGCGCACGATCTGCTGCAGCTCGACCCCGCCACCGGTGCGATTCTGGACGCGCGTCCCTATGCGCGCCAGGGCGCTGGCGGCCAGCTGGCCACCAGCGTGTTCGCGCTGCACTCGGGCAGCTACTTCGGGATTCCCGGGCGCATCATCGTGATGCTCAGCAGCCTGGGCATGAGCCTGTTCTTCATCACCGGCTGGCTGCTCTATCTCGACCGTCGCCGCAGCCAGCGCGCCGCACGTGCGCTGCGCCAGCCGCTGCCGGCGGCCGCAGCCAACGGCGCCGCATGGCTGGTGGTGCATGCCAGCCAGAGCGGCCTGGCCGAGCAGCTGGCATGGCGCGCGGCAGCGCAGCTGCAGGCCAGCGGACAGGCGGTGCAGGTATTGCCGCTGGCAAGGATCGACGCGCACCGCCTTCAGGCGGCGAGCCACGCGCTGTTCGTGCTCAGTACCTTTGGTGACGGCGAACCGCCGGATTCGGCACGACGTGCCTCGCGCCAGCTGCTGGGCCGATCCCTGGACCTGGCCACACTGCAGTTCGGCATGCTCGCGCTGGGCGACCGCCAGTACCCGCACTACTGCGCCTTCGGCCGCCAGTTCGATGCGTGGCTGCTGGGCAACGGTGCCCGCGCGATGTTCGACCGCATCGACGTGGACGCTGCATCGGTCGCGGCATTGCGCCAGTGGCAGCAGCAGCTCGGCCTGTTGACCGGCATTGCTGCCGACGACAGCGTGCTGCCGGCGGCCACCCGCATGCACGACTGGCAGCTGCTGGATCGCCAGCAGCTGAACCCGGGCAGCGTCGGTGGTCCGATCTGGCGGATCCGGCTGGCCGCGCCGGATGACGTGCAGTGGCAGGCCGGCGACATCCTGCACATCGCGCCGCGGCACAGCGCCGCGCATGCCCGTGCGGTACTGCTGGCGCATGGACTGGACCCGCTGCAACCGCTGCTGATCGAAGGCGGCACGCAGACCCTGCAGTGCCTGGCCAGCGAACGCGAACTGCCGGACGCGGCCAGTGCGCTGCAGGTGCAGGATGCCGGACGCTGGCTGACGGCCCTGCCCGTACTGCCGGGCCGCGAGTATTCGATCGCCTCCTGCCCGGCTGATCGCGTGGTGGAACTGGTCGTGCGCCTGGTGCACGACAACAACGGGCGCCCGGGGCTGGGTTCGGGCTGGCTGTCGCTGCATGCGCCGGCAGGCGCGCACATCGCCGCGCGCGTGCACCGCAACCCCGGCTTCCATCGCGTGCCGGGCGCACCCATGGTGCTGATCGGCAACGGCACCGGCATCGCCGGCCTGCGCGGCCTGCTGCGCGAGGCGGCACACGCAGGCGAGCACGGCCACTGGCTGCTGTTCGGCGAGCGCCAGCGCGCTCATGACTTCCTGTTCGCCGATGAGGTCACTGCATGGCAGGCGCAGGGCCATCTGACTCGGGTCGACCTGGCGTTCTCGCGCGACGCAGCGGGCGGTTACGTGCAGGACCGCCTGCGGTCGGCCTGCGATGAACTGCGGGAATGGATGCAGCGCGGCGCCGTGATCCATGTCTGCGGCTCGCTGCAGGGCATGGCCGAAGGCGTGGATCAGGTACTGCGCGGCGCGCTCGGTGACGAGGTGGTGGAAACGCTGCTCGAGAGCGGCCGCTACCGGCGCGACGTGTATTGAGCCGCGCCGCCGGGCTGGACCCGGCGGCGGACGCGATCACGCCGCCGCGCGGGCCTGACGGTCCGGCTGCAGGCGGAACGCGGACACGGCTTCGGCCAGCGCGCGCACCTGCGCCTGCATCTGCGCGGTCGACGAGCCGGTTTCTTCCACCAGGCTGGCATTGCGCTGGGTACTGGCCTCCATCTGCACGATGGCGTGGTTCACCTGGGCGATGCCCGCGTGCTGATCCTGCGAGGCGCTGCGGATGCCAGCGAGCAGGTCCGCCAGCTGCTGCACGCTGCCGACGATCTCGTCCATGGTGGTGCCCGCCTGCGCGGCCTGCACGCTGCCCTGGCCGACGCGTGCCACGGAATCCTCGATCAGCGACTTGATCTGCCTGGCTGCCTCGGCACTGCGCTGCGCGAGCAGACGCACTTCCGCCGCGACCACCGCGAAACTGCGGCCCTGCTCTCCAGCACGCGCGGCCTCCACGGCGGCGTTGAGCGCAAGGATGTTGGTCTGGAACGCGATGCCGTCGATCAACTGGGTGATGTCCCCGATGCGGCGCGATGCTTCACTGATGCCCTGCATGGTCTCCACCACCTGACCGACGGCCATCCCACCCCGCTGTGCAACCGCTGCAGCCCCCTGCACCAGCGCGTCGGCACGTCCGGCGGCGTCGGCGTTGCGGCCGACGGTGTCGGTCAGCTCATGCATCGAGGCTGCGGTCTCTTCCAGATTGGCCGCCTGCTGCTCGGTACGCTGCGAGAGGTCGTGATGGCCGGCAACGATTTCACCGACACCGCTGTCCAGGCTGGCAGCGGCGCGCTGGATGCGGGTCACGATGCGGCCGAGCTGTGCGACGGTTGCATTGGCATCGTCGCGCATGCGTGCGAACACGCCCTGCAGCTCGCCTTCCATGCGTACGCTGAGATCTCCACGGGCCAACGCCGCCAGCAGTGCCTGCAGGTCCCCCAGGTTGGTTTCAAAGGTGGACAGCAGGCGGTTGATGCTGGTGGACAGCGTATGCACGAAACCGTGCTTGCCCTGCAGGGCGATGCGCCCGTGCAGGTCACCCTGCGCGGCAGCGTCGACCAGTGCCGCCACCTCGGTCTCCAGCAGCGTTTCCAGCGCACGGCTGCGCCACTCCAGCGCCACGCCCAGGAACTGGTCGTCATCGACGATGGCGTTGGCAATCAACTGATAGCGCACACCCGCATGACTGATTTCCCGCTCCTGGCGGTGGCGCGCATCGACCAGGCTGGCCAGGGCCGGATGCAGGTCCCGCGCGTCAGTGCCGACCAGCGCGTCGGCCTGCAGGCCCAGCAGGTGCCGCAACGCAGGATTGGCGTAGGCCACCTGGCCTTCGGCATCGACCACCATCAGCCCGGTCTGCGCGCAGTCCAGGGCCTGGCGTACGCGCGTGTTGCCACGGGCCACCGCACGCTCGGTCTCGATGCGCGCACGCAGCCGCTGCTGCATGTCCACCAGGCGCTGTGCCAGCTGGCCGATCTCATCGTTGGCGTTGTGAACGCGCAGCGTGGTATCGAGCCGGTCATCGGCGATGTCGCTGGCGAACCGCAGGGTGTCCTGGATCGGCCTGCGCACCGCGCGCAGCACCAGCAGCAGGCTGGTGATCAGCACGCCGGCCACCAGCAGCAGGGTGAGGGCGAACAGCACGCTCATGGTGCGTGCACTGGCCTGCTGCCGCGCCTGCGCCAGGGCCAGCGCCTTCACCTGTGCCTGCTGGAAGGCGGCGAGTGCAGGCGCCACGCCGGCAGCCGTCTCCAGCAGCGATTGCGTCTCCACATCAAGGCCGACGCGGGCAGCGGTATAGCCAAGCAGTGCCGACTGATAGGCGTCCATGCCGGTGCGGAGCGCCTCCTGCACGTCGGGCGGCAACCCCGCCAGCGCCAGATCGAACGGCAGCTTCTCTTCGCTGGCGCGGTCGGCATGAGTCGAATCGCCATCGAGCAGCAGCAGCGCTTCCTGGCGCCGCATCTTCTGCAGGTGCAGCGCCAGTGCCGGCCGGTCCAGGCCATCCACCCGCTGCTGCAGGGCGTCGGCGGCCTGCTGCAGTTGTGCAGCCAGGCCGGCATCACCCCGCCCCATCTCATCCACACGCTCGAACAGCGCTGCCACTCCCTGCGAGAATCCCTCAGCGGCCTCGGTGAGCGCCTGCAATGCCTTGCGGCGACCGGCATCCATCGGCATCGCCCTGAGCGCCTTCAGATCGACCTGCAGTGCCTGCTGGGCCGCCTGCAGCTGGCTGCGGTCGGCATCGTCGAAACTGCGTGCATACTGGGTCTGCAGGCGACGCGCCTCCGCCACCCGCGTCGCCAGGCGTGCGGCCAGATCGCTGCCACGCTGGTAACTGGCCTGGCTGCGTGCGGCCTGGCTGCTGGCATGGCCGGTCCAGGCATGGACGGCGGCGATCGCCACCAGGCCCGCGCCGCAGACCAGCAGGGTGGCCTTGAGTTTGTTGGCCACGCTGAGCCGATGCGGCTGCAGCCAGACCAGCAGGCGTGGAAACGCCGAGCGCATCGCGATGAGACGGGTGCGCAGGGACCGAAGGGGGACGACGGCCGACATCACAGACTCCAGGCGGAAGGACGCACCTGTATCGGCCTGACCGGCGACAACTTTAGGCGCATTGCCGACGCCATGGCACGCACCGTGCCGGTTGCGCTCTTTGTACCGGCCCCAGGCGACGGAGACGTGACACAGCGCCCGCGCTTGACCTCAACCCCGGTTGTGGTTGCACAGTGGGATTGTTCCCACCGGCCGCCCTCGCCATGACCCCGCTCGACGTCCCCCGTTATCTGCAGCGCCTGCAACTGGATGCTCCGCCGTCGCTGGACCTTGCCGGACTGACCCTGCTGGTGCAGCGCCACAACGCCCTGCTCCCCTTTGAAACCCTCAGCAGCCTGCTGCGCGACGCGGTACCGATCGATCTGGACAGCGTGCAGCACAAGCTGCTCGACCAGCAGCGCGGCGGCTACTGCTTTGAACTCAACGGCGGCCTGCTGGCGCTCCTGCAGGCAGTGGGCTTCGACGCACAGCCGCTGAGCGCGCGCGTGCTGCTGGCGGCACAGGACAATGCCCCGACGGCGCGTACCCACCTGCTGCTGCGCGTGCATGTGGAGGGAGAGGACTGGCTGGTCGATGCCGGCTTCGGTGGCCTGACTCCGACAGTGCCGCTGCGGCTGTACGAAACGGCGCCGCAGGCCACGCCGCACGAGTCTTTCCAGCTGCAGCAGCTGCCGGGCGAGGACGACTTCGTGCTGTCCGCCCAGACGGGCGACGCATGGCGGGCGCTGTACCGCTTCGACCTGCGGCCGCCAGCGCCGATCGACAACGTGGTGGCCAACTGGTACGTGTGCACGCACCCGGATTCGGGTTTCCCCGGCCAGCTGCGCGCGTCACTGGCCGGCCCGGACTGGCGGCGCACCATCGGCAGTGGCAACTACACCGAGTACCGCCCCGGGCAGGCGCCGCTCAAGCGCCCACTGCGCGATGCCGCCGACGTGCGCGACGTGCTGCAGTCGGCATTCGGCCTGCGCGTACCGGACGATGCGCGGCTCGATCCGGCGATCACCGATTGGCTGCAGCGCTCGCACGCCGCATCACGGTAGCACCGCGCGGCACGGTGCCCGGGTTACGGCGTCACCGGCGCCTGCAGCGCAATGCGGTTGCCCTCGCTGTCGCAGATCTCGGCCACCCGCCAGTGGCCGGCATCTGCCGGGCCGCGGCAGCCGTGCAGGTGGACCGGCGCATCGATGCGCACCTGCAGCCACTGCTGGTAGAAGGCGATGGCGCGAGCCAGGTCGCTGGCCGGAATCTCGACATGCGCGATGGGGTTCATCGTCGCAGGATGGCGCCGCCCTGACATTCCGTGCGCATCGTTGCGGGCATGCTGGCCTGCCCCCCTTCGCGGAGCGCTGCATGACCCTGGCCGATCACCGAAGTGCACTGGCGCCACTGGGCCATCTGCGCGTCGCCATCAATCTGGGGAATCCGGTCCTTGCTCAGGGCGACACCCGATCGCCGCGCGGCCCCTCGGTGGAACTGGCCACCGCGCTGGCGCAGCGGATGGGCGTGCAGGCGCGATTCACCTGTCACGATGCGGCCGCATCGGTGGTCGCGGCGGCAGCCGACGACGCATGGGACCTGGCCTTTCTCGCCATCGATCCGGCACGTGCCGGCCGCATCGCCTTCAGTGCACCGTATGTGGAGATCGAAGGAACCTACCTGGTGCGCGAGGACAGTCCCGCGCGGCAGGTGGCCGATCTGGATCGCGATGGGCTGCGTATCGCCGTTGGCCGCGGTGCCGCCTACGATCTGTTCCTGAGCCGGGAACTGCGGCACGCCACGATCGAGCGTGCCGACACGTCGGCGACGGCCATCGATCTGTTTGACGCACGGCGCCTGGATGCCGCCGCTGGCGTGCGCCAGCCACTGCAGGCCTGGGCACTGCAGCATCCGGGACACCGCGTGCTCGCCGACCGCTTCACTGCGATCCAGCAGGCAGTGGCCGCACCTGCGGCGCGCCCCGCTGCCGCCCTGCGGGCCCTGTTCGACGAGGTCGAGGCGATCAGGGCAGGGCCCTTGCTCGAGGACGCTTTCGCACGTTCCGGACAGGCGGTCACCCTGGTGCGATGACGCAGCGGTGGCCCGCAGCACGCGACAGGTGGCCGCGTGCGCCGGGCCGGATCAGCCCTGCGTCTCCATGTGCCGCGCATGCTCGCTGGCCTGCGCATGCAACCACTCACGGAAAGCGAGGAATCCACGGTGGCGCGCCGAGCGCTGCGGATACACCAGCCAGTGCGGCCAGGCCGTTTTCAGCCGCTGCTCCGACAACGCGACCAGCTGGCCCGAATCCAGCAGCAGGCGCGCGCGCGTCAGCCGGCCCAGGGCCACGCCGACGCCATCGAGCGCTGCACGGTGATGCGCTTCGGAATCGTCGAGCACCGCCACGAACCGCGAAGGGGGGCTCTGCCCGATCAGCGCAAACCACGCGGCCCATGCGCCATCCGGATCGCCCAGCAGCGGCCACTGCGCCAGTGGAGCACGGTCGATGCCGCCCATCCGCGCGATCAGCGCCGGGCTGGCCATCGGCACCAGCCACTCATCGAACAGCCGCTCGACCACCAGCCCGGCCCATTGCCCGCCGCCTACGCGCAACGCCGCGTCGAACTGCAGCTGCCGATCGAAATCGACAAGGCGCTCGCTGGACTGCAGGTTGATCTCGATCTGCGGGTGTGCGGCGACGAAATGACCCAGCCGTGGCACCAGCCATGCGGAGGCCATCGACGGTACGGCGCTGATCGTCAGCACATGTTCGGCGCGCGCGGCGTAGCGCTGGAACACCTCGTTGATTGCATCCAGGTGCGGCCCGACCCGATCGAGCAGGCGCTGGCCCTCCAGGGTCAGTGCGACCCCGCGCGCCTGGCGGACCAGCAGAGGCTGGCCGAGGCGTTCTTCGAGCTGCCGCATCTGGTGGCTGAGCGCGCTGACGGTCAGGTTCATCGACGCCGCGGCGCGTGACAGGTTGCCCAGGCGCGCGGCAGCCACGAAACCCTGCAGGGCATGGAGGGGTGGGCGGGACATGAGGCTTGAATCCTGTTCAAGTCAAGCTTGCGGAAATGTCGCTTTTTACGTCCTCATGCTGCCCGTATCGTTCAATCCACTCAAGTGGAGCGACGATCATGAACATCTTCAGCAGTCTGTTGTTCCTGCACGGTCACATCGCAAGCGCGGAGCTGGCCCGCCAGTTGGCCACGCCGGTGGCCAGCACGACCGGGGCACCGGCAAAGCCGTACCGGAGCACACACCTGGACCGCCCAGCTGCAGCAAAGGTGCCTTGCCCCACCTGCTCCGCCCCGCGCTGAGCGCGGCAGCGGCGGGCTTACCGGGGCCGGGGCGCTAATGCCCGTACCAGGCCTGCACATGGGGCGGCAGCGATGGCAGCGGGTCGATGTCCAGCGCGCGATAGCCATCGAGGGTATCGCGCAGCACCGCCGGGCCGGCGCTGCCCGGAATGCGCAGGCTTTCCTCTTCCGGCAGCTGCAGGGCGGCCCAGTCATGCAGGCGATCCAGCCGCTGGACCATGGCGGCGCGCAGCCAGGGGCGCAGCGGGAAGGTCCGATATCCGCGCCCATCCAGCGTACGCACAGCATCGGACAGGGCCTGGTTCGCGCCACGCACCCATTCGGTGCGCCCGCCGGCCTTGTCCTGCACGGTCATCGGTGCCGGCGCGCGATGTGCTCGGAAGGGGGCACGCAGCTCCAGCTCCAGGTCACGCGCATCGCGCTCGGTTTCCGCCTCCACCAGCGCCCCGGCGCACAGATCGAAGAACTCGAACCAGCGCCGATGCAGTGCGCTGATGCGACCGAGCGGGTCACGCGAGAAGCCGATCTTGGCGTAATCCTCCCAGGCGCAGGGAAAGACGTAGGCGAAGACACGACCATCGATGCGGATCTGCGGTTCCATCGGCGCAGGCTGCATCGCTTCGGACGCGATGGCAACCGGGCCGAACCGTGCGCCGTTCGGATCACGGCCGCTGCAGCACGTCCTGCACTGCGGCAGCCACGTCGGTGTTGTCGATGTAGCTGCCATCATTCCACCGCACATGCTGGCGGTAGCCGGCGTCGATGCCGCGTACGCGGGCGCCGAGCCGCTCCGCGCCGGCGCCATTGGCCCACAGCGGTACCAGTGCATTGGAATGATTGCCGGTGGGGCGGAAGCTCATCCCCGGCATCCGCCCGCGCCCGTTGTTGCGCACCGGCTCGAACGCCACCTGCTGCGCGTCGGGCCCCATCGGCATGCTGTTGTCGTGGTCGGTGGTGACGATCAGCAGATTGCGCTGCCATCCGCCGTTGCGCTCGATCCACGCCACCACCGCCGATACCGCATCGTTGAACTCGACCGTCTCTTCGATCAGGCGGCCGTACTGCGGCTGGTCGCCGCACTGGCCGTAATGCCATTCGGTGCCGCACGCACTGGTATGCGCGGCCCAGTCGGTGGCCCCACCTTCCACCATCAGGAACAGGCCCTTGGACGAGCGCTGCTGCAGAAACTGCAGGGCGCCGCGGGTCATGGTCGCCAGATCCGGCACGCTGTCGATCTTCCTCACGCCGGAGGGAGTGGTCTCATCCCTGCCCAGGACCTGCAGCTGACGCGCCTGCTGCAGGGTGCTGGCCACACGCGGTACGCCGATCAACGGGCGGTCGGCTGGCAACCTCCCCTGTGCAAGCGCAGCGAACGCTTCCTTGCTGCGGATCAACCGCCACGGTCCGGCAGGATTGCCAGCGATGGGGGTGCCTGCTTCCAGCTGCTGCCAGTCCTGCTGCGACACCCACTCCCAGGGGTTCGCGCAACCCTCTTCCTTCACTGCGCCTGCATCGTCATCGCAGGCGCGGCCATCGACGCTGTAGCCGGGGCCGCCGGTTCCCATGACCAGGTCCATGTGGCCCTGGGCCAGCATCTGGTGGGCGATGGCATGGTAGTTGTTGCGCGACGCGTTCTGCGCGGCGAACGCGGCCGGTGTCGCGTGCGAGAACGGCACCGAGGTGACCACACCGGTTGCCATGCCCAGGCGCTTGGCGCGCAGGGTGTTGAACTCGACCGTGACGCCGTCGTTGTTGACGTTGATGGCGTTGTTGTACGTCTTGATGCCCGACGACAACGCCGTGCCCGCCGCGGCGCTGTCGGTCGCCACCGCGGCCAGGTACTGATAACCGGCGAACGGAAGATCCGCTGCCGGTACCGGGGTGGCATCCCATGCTTTCGCGGCGTCGTAGCCGAGCGTCTGCGCCGAATCGTGCGTGGGCTGGCTGCTGGCGTTGAGCGGGAACGTGGCCACCGCAAGGCGCTGCGGGAAGTGCGCGTACGGGGCGCCTTCGCGGCCGCCATACTGCCAGTACGCGGCGGCATCCCAGGTTCCCCAGCCCGCGCCGTCGTTGATCATCACGATCACGTTGTGCGGGTAGCCGCCGGTCGCCACCGGCGCCTGCGCACGCGGTGCCGGCTGGCAGCCGGCGAGGGCTGCCAGCGCGGCCAGAATCGAAGGGTAGAGCCAACGGCGCGGCGTGTGTGCGGTCATCGTGCATCCTGTGGGGTCGGGCAGGCGGCCCGGAATGCGCGACGTTATATCATTGCAATATTGCAGATTCACGCATCGTGGCAGCGGTATCCTGTGGAACGTCTCCCATGCCGCGCCACCATGCCGTCTCCACGTCCCCCGGTCTCCTCGATCACCCTGGATGCCGGCAGCTTCGCGGTCATCCACCAGGAGAACGCCGACCTGCAGCGTCCGCCTGCTTCACTGACCAAACTGATGATCGCGTACGCAGCCTACGAACAGGTCGCGTCCGGCGCCGCCGCTTGGGAGATGCCGGTGACCGTTGCCGCCGAGGACGTGCACGCGGTTGCTGACGATGAAACGCGCATGGGCCTGGTGCCCGGCGAAACGGTCACGCTGGGCCGGCTGCTGCAGGGCATGCTGGTGGTATCGGGCAACGACGCGGCCCTTGTGCTTGCCCGCCATCTGCACGGCTCGCAGGCGGCGTACCTGCAGCACATGAACGCGCTGGCGCGGCGTCTCGGCCTGGGCAGTACCTGGTTCGCGTCGGTGTCCGGCATCACCACGCCGCGGCACGTATCCAGCGCACGCGACATGGCGGTGCTGGCGGGCCGCCTGCTGGCAGATCATCCACAGGTGCTGGCCATCACCGCACAGCCGGCGTTCGCGCACGGGACGTTCAGCCGCAGCAACCAGAACGCACTGCTCGCCGATGAAGGTGTGGACGGCCTGAAGACCGGCTATACCCGCGCGGCCGGGTTCTGCCTGGCGGCTACGGCGCGCCGCCCCATCGCCGGACACGCGCAGCCGGTGCGATTGATCACCGTGGTGCTTGGCTCGGAAGACCGCGAAGCACGCGATGCGCGGGTGCGCAGGCATCTTGCCAGTGGATTCGCCGCGTTGGCCGGCGACACCGTCGCAGAAGCCTGAGCTTTGCGGGCAGTCAGGCCCGTACAACCGTGGATACGATCACCCGCTGCAGTTCGCGTTCCGCGTCGGCTTTGCCGATCGCGCCATTGGCCACCGCTTCGGACAGCGCTTCGGCAGCGCCGAGGATCGCCCAGCGCCCCTCCACCGGTATCTGGCCGTCACCGGCGAACGGGCCCAGCCAGTCCGCGCAGTTGTCGATGAACTCCTGCTGGTAGCAGTGCCGCACCTCGCGCAGTTCCGGCGCGCCGACCAGCGCTGCGAGGATGCTCTGCACGTCGCTGCCCTGGCTCAGCACGCAGTCGATGTAACCGGACGCGATGGCCGCTGCGCGCGCGGTCAGTTCTGCCGGCGCCGCGGCGATACGGTCATTGAAAATGAGCGTCTGCCGCTGGTCGTAGTCATGGTAGAGCGCCGCCAGCAGGCCGTTGCGCGTCACGAAGTGATCGTAGGCCACCGGCTTGGTCACGCCCGCCGCTTCGGCCAGGCGCCCCAGGGTCAAGGCATCGGTGCCTTCGGCGCCTACCAGCGCCCATGCGACATCCAGCAGCTGGCGGGCCCGCTGCTCGCGGGTCAGTCGGCGACGCGTGGGGGTGTCGGTGGCAGGCATCGGCGGAACACGGCTGTCAGCTCGTTGGATGTCCGATTTTACGGCCGATCTCCATCGCGGTCTGCAGATGCGCCGCGGCCGCCCCGGTGTCCGCCTCCAGCAGCAGGGTGGAGGACAGCACGCGCGCGCCGCAGTAATCGAAGATGCCCATGTCGATCTGCGTGTTCATGGCCGCGCCATAGCCACGGCGTTCAATCATCGCGGCATCGGCACCCCCGATGCCGACCAGATGCACCTGCAGCCGCTGCAGCCGCTTCTCCACTTTTCCATCGGCACCCTCGGCGTAGGCCCAGCCCTGGGTGAAAACGCGATCGATCCAGCCCTTCAGCAGCGCCGGGAACGACCACCAGTAGAGCGGGTAGACCAGCACCAGCGTGTCGGTCGCATCCAGCCGTGCGTGCTCGGCCGCCACATCGGCCGGCGGCGGCGCGATGCCGCGGAACAGGGCCTGGTCCTGCCCGTTGAAGCGCGGGTCGAAGCCTTCGGCCATCAGATCGGCCATGGCGGTGGTATTGCTCTCATCGGCATCGGCGATGGCCTGCGCGATGCGAGCGGCTACCGCGTGGGTCAGCGAGGCAGGATCGGGATGGGCAACAACAATCAGGCTGTGCATGGGCAACTCCGTGGAGATTAGTTACTAATGGTAACTAGCGAACCCAGCCCGATCAGCACTGCCAGCAGGACACTGTTTCTGGCGTTCTGTATCGCCTCAAGTCAAATGCAAATGATTCGTGATACGATTGTTAAGGAGATCTGAAACCCCACACGGACGTCCCAGCCATCGCCAGTGGACCCCTCACCCGGAGTACCGCGCGATGTTGCATGCCAGTCTGAAGTCCCGTCGTTCCGTTGCCACGCTGGCCGTGGCCATCGGCCTTGCCCTCGCCTCCCAGGCCCACGCCGAGGCGTCAGCCGATGCCGCCGCCAAGCAGATGGACACCGTGGTGGTCACCGCCACCGGCGCCCAGCAGTGGATCCGGGATGCCCCCGCCAGCATCAGCGTGATCACCCGCGAGGACATCGAGCGCAAGCCGGTCAGCAGCATCGGCAAGCTGTTGAGCACCGTGCCCGGCGTGACCGGCGGTTACGCGCTGTCCGGTGCGCAGTCGAAGATCCGGCTGCGCGGCCTGCCCGAGCAGTACACACTGATCCTGATCGATGGCCGCCGCCAGGGCAGCTCGGCCGGCGTGAACTATCGTGATGACCTGGGCCCGCAGGATCTGAACTGGCTGTCGCCGGACATGATCGAACGCATCGAAGTGGTGCGCGGCCCGATGTCCTCGCTGTACGGATCGGACGCGATGGGGGGTGTGATCAACATCATCACCCGCAAGATCGCCGACCACTGGGGCGGCTCGGCCACCTTCAACTACAGCAAGCCCGATTCGGACACCCGCGGCAACACCACGCAGATGGGAGCGCTGTTCAGCGGCCCGCTGACCGACAACCTGGGCGTGCGCATCGGCGCCAACGTCACTGACCGCGAATCTGACCGCGGCGCGCGGCAGACACCGGGCAACAAGGCAGAGAACGCCAACGTGCTGTTCGACTGGCGCATCAGCGACAGCCACGTCGTGGGCGTGGAGGCCTCGCGCGGAACGCAGCGCAACAGCGGGGCCGGCCAGGTCAACAGCTGGGGACTGTCCAAGCTGGTGCAGACCGGCTACGTGATCCGCCATGACGGCACCTACAGCGACGCCACCACGTCGAAGACCACGCTGGTGCAGAACGAATACGAAGACAAGGGCAGCGACGTCGGCAACCGTTCGAAGGAAACGGTGTTCGATACCGCCTTCAACACCGGCTTCCACTGGGGCGTCGAGCACAGCCTGAATGTGGGCGGGCAGTGGAAACGCGAGGAGTTGGAGAACAGCGACACCATCGGTACCGTTCCGGTCACCTGGACGGGCAGCGGCCGCATCAGCCCGACCAGCGAGGCCGACTCCTGGGCGCTGTTCGCCGAGGACCACCTCACCCTGCACGAGCGCTTCGTGCTGACCCTGGGCCTGCGCTGGGACAACACGGAAAACTACGATGACAACCTGAGCCCGCGCATCTACGGCGTCTGGCACCCGGCCGATGCATGGACCGTGCGCGGCGGCATTTCCAAGGGCTTCCGTGCCCCCAACCTGAAGCAGGGAACGGCCGGCGCTGCGACCCAGTCCGGCGGCAACGGCTGCCGTGCCCTGACCGCCGAAGGCTGGAGCAGCCGTTCGGTGAATGCCGACGGCACGCGCGGCTGCTACATGGCCGGCAACCCCAACCTGGAACCGGAGACCAGCACCAACTACGAGCTGGGCGTGGGCTTCGACCGCGAGGGCTGGTCGGCCTCGGCCACCTACTTCCTGACCAACTTCGACGACAAGATCGAACAGGTGCCGCTGAGCCAGATTCCCGGCCAGACCAGCAGCTTCGTCAATGGCTACTGGTGGACGGTGGCGCAGAACATCCAGAAGGCACGCACCCGCGGTGTGGAGGCCAGCGTGACCGTGCCGCTGCACGAACGCCTGAGCTGGACCACCCACGCCACGCGCATGCTGGAATCGAAGAACCGCACCACCGGCGCTACCCTGCTGGTAGTACCGGAGCTGACCGCCAACACCTCGCTGGAATGGCAGGTGACCGATGCCTGGTCGTTGAATGCCAGTGCGCAGCACATCGGCAAGCAACTGGTATCGGCCACCAGCGCGACCTTCGCCAAGGCGTACACCACCTGGGATCTGGTGACCGGTTTCGATGTGAACGAGAACCTGACCCTGCGTGCCGGCGTCCTGAACGTGGGCGACGTTTCCACGATCGACGAAGGCAACAACTACGACGGCGGTGCACGCACCTTCTTCGTGGGCGCCACCGCACGGTTCTGATGCAGCACTGGCTCGGATCCCTTCGCGCAGCGAAGGGATCCTGCCGTGCATCCGCGGCCCTGCCTCAGCGGAACAGCGCGTTCAGCGCCGCACCCGATGCTGCCGCCTGCAGGCCATCAAAGCGGCCTTCCTGCTGGATGGGATCGGTGGCCCGCATCAATCCCCCCCACGCCGCACGGGCCAACGCCCCGCCCAGGCTGACCCGGCGTACCCCCATCGCAGCGATGTCCTGCAGCGTCAGTGACGTCGGTGCGCCCACCAGCAGGTTCACCGGCTTGCCGCCGGCCGCGGCCACCACCGCCTGGATCTGTTCGGCCGTGGTGATGCCCGGTGCGTACAACACATCGGCACCTGCGGCCGCGTAGGCACGCAGGCGCTGCAGCGTGTCTTCCAGATCCGGTACGCCCACGAAGAAGTTTTCCGCCCGGCCCACCAGCAGCACATCGGCCGCGGCGCGATCGATGGCCGCACGCGCCGCACGCAGGCGTTGCACGGCCTCCTCCAGCGGGCGCAGCGGCGCGTCGGCCAGACCGCTGGCATCTTCAATCGACAGAGCGGCGATGCCCGTATCCAGGGCCGCCGTCACGGCCTCAGCCACGTCCTGTGGCGTGGCGCCGAAGCCATCGCCGAAGTCTGCGTTCACCGGCAGGTCGGTGGCGGCCACCATCAGCCGCAGGTGGTCAAGCGTCGCCTGCAGCGATACCGCACCATCGGGGCGACCTTCGCTCCATGCACATCCCGCGCTGGTGGTGGCCAATGCCAGGAAGCCCTGCCGCTGCAGGTAGCGCGCGCTGCCGATGTCCCACGGATTGGGCAATACGAAGCAGCCCTGCGCATGCAACTGCCGGAACGTGGCACGTCTGCGGGCAGTGCTGGCATCTGCGCTGTTCATGGCGGGTATCCGTGCGGTGAGCTGACCACCCTATCCGGGCCGCGCACAGGACTCAACGCACCTGCGGCGCAGCATCAGGTGATGCCACCGGATCATTGGACGCGGCCCCCGCATCCGTCCGACGGTGACGGTCCGCCGTCCACGGAAACGACCATGCCGCGCTCCCCGCATTCCCCTGACGCCGTTGCTGGCGACGACACCGATGCACACCAGGCCGCGCCGTTCTCACCCAGCCGGCGCCGCCTGATCGCATCGGCCGGCCTGGCCGCAGGTGGCCTGGCCGGCGCCACGAGTCCGGCCGCCGCAACACCGGCCCGAGAGGTGGCGAACACGACCGCACCGGGGCGTCCCGGATTCCAGGCGATCGTCCCGCCGCCGGCGCAGGGCCGCAGTCCCTGGGGACAGGACACCGCCAGCGAACCGACCCCACGACCGCGCAGCACACGCCCGGGCGAATCGCCATTGCCGACCCTCCCACGCCCCTACACCGACATCAAGAGTTACCACGCCCACATCTATTTCGACGAGGACACCTCGGCCAAGGCCGCACTGATCCGGCGCTGGGTGGCGGAACGCTTCCCGGTGGAACTGGGCAACTGGAATCCGGAGCCACGCGGCCCCCATGTCACCCCGTCCTTCTACTTCGGCTTCACCAACGATCTCCTGCCGGTCGTGGTGCCATGGCTGCAGCTCAACAGCCTGGGCCTGACGATCCTCATCCACCCCAACACCGGCGATGGGCGCGCCGACCACCTGCACTACGCGCTGTGGGTGAACCGCGCGCAGCCGGTGAACGCCTACGACTGGCCCGCGCCCCGGCCGGGCGAGCAGGAGCCGCTGGAACAGGTGTTCCCCAACGTCGTGCCGACGCGGCCGCTGGAAACCTGAGCAGACCCGCCCGGCCTGGCCGGACAGGAGCGGTCGGCCGCCATCGTCGGCGTACGTGCGGGTATCAGCAGCCGTCGCCGCGTTCAGCGCGCCTTGAGGCGCTGCCCGGCATACGGGCACAAGCGCTTCCAGCGATTTCAAACAATCGATTGAAACGCAGCAAACTTCGCCGAACTGGACAGCATCGGCCGCTTCCGCCAGACTGCCGCCCTTTCCAGTCGATCGGATCCCATGGCGAAGCTGCTGGTCCTGCACGGCCCCAACCTCAACCTGCTCGGTACCCGCGAGCCGGAGGTCTACGGCCACACCACCCTGGCCGACATCGACCAGGCGCTGGCCCGCCAGGCCGACGCCGCCGGGCACGTGCTGGAGAGCCTGCAGTCCAACGCCGAACACGCGCTGGTGGACCGCGTACAGGCCGCCCGCACCGACGGCACGGCGTTCATCCTGATCAACCCGGCCGCGTTCACCCACACCTCGGTCGCCCTGCGCGATGCGCTGGCGGCCGTGGCCGTGCCGTTCATCGAAATCCACCTGTCCAACCCGCACGCCCGCGAACCGTTCCGCCAGCACAGCTATTTCAGCGACAAGGCGGTCGGCGTGGTGTGCGGCTTCGGCGCCGACAGCTACCGCTACGCGATGGACGCGGCGCTGCTGCGGTTGTCCGCCACCTGATTGTCGACCCGGGCGCCCACGGCGCTCTCCTCACCTAGATAGAAACCCAAGAGGCCCTCATGGATCTGCGCAAAATCAAGAAGCTGATCGACCTGCTGGAAGAGTCGAACCTGGCCGAAATCGAAATCAAGGAAGGCGAAGAGTCCGTGCGCCTGTCGCGCGCCCCGGTCACCGGCTATGCCGCCCCGGTCGCCGCTCCGGTGTATGCCGCCCCTGCCGCACCGGCGCCGCAGGCAATGCCGATGCAGTCGCCGACCGAAGCCTCCACCGGCGGCACCGCCAAGCCGGGCCCGGCGCTGCCGGAAGGCCACGTGCTGCGTTCGCCGATGGTCGGCACCTTCTATGCCTCGTCCGCTCCGGACAAGCCGGCCTTCGTCACCGTGGGCCAGCAGGTCAAGGAAGGCGAAACCCTGGCCATCATCGAAGCGATGAAGATGTTCAACCCGATCGAAGCCGACGCGTCCGGCACCATCGTCGCCATCCTCGGCGAGAACGGCCAGCCGGTGGAGTTCGACCAGCCGCTGTTCGTGATCGGCTGAGGGGCACGCCATGCTCGACAAAGTCGTCATCGCCAACCGAGGGGAGATCGCGCTGCGCATCCTGCGCGCGTGCCACACCCTGGGCATCCGCACGGTGGCCGTGCACTCCACGGTCGACCGCAACCTCAAGCATGTGGCCATGGCCGACGAGTCGGTCTGCATCGGCCCGGCGCCGTCGCCGCAGAGCTACCTCAACATCCCCGCCCTGATCGCCGCGGCGGAAGTCACCGATGCCCAGGCCATCCATCCGGGCTACGGCTTCCTGTCGGAGAACGCCGATTTCGCCGAGCGCGTGGAGGAATCCGGCTTCATCTTCATCGGCCCCAAGGCCGACACCATCCGCATGATGGGTGACAAGGTCGAAGCCATCCGCGCCATGAAGGCCGCCGGTGTGCCGTGCGTGCCCGGCTCGGGCGGCCCGCTGGGCGAGGACATCGTCGCCAACACCAAGATCGCCCGTGAGATCGGCTACCCGGTCATCATCAAGGCAGCGGGCGGCGGCGGCGGTCGCGGCATGCGCGTGGTGCACGCCGAAGCCTCGTTGAAGACCTCGATCGAAACCACCAAGAGCGAAGCGAAGGCGGCGTTCGGCAATGGCGAGGTCTACATGGAGAAGTTCCTGGAGAACCCGCGCCACGTGGAGATCCAGGTGCTGGCCGACGGCCAGGGCAATGCCATCCACCTCGGCGAGCGCGACTGCTCGATGCAGCGCCGTCACCAGAAGGTGGTCGAGGAAGCACCGGCACCGGGCATCACCGCCGAGCAGCGCGAGCAGATCGGCAAGGTCTGCGTGGAGGCCTGCATCCGCATCGGCTACCGCGGCGCCGGCACGTTCGAGTTCCTGTACGAGGACGGCCGCTTCTACTTCATCGAAATGAACACCCGCATCCAGGTGGAACATCCGGTCACCGAAATGGTCACCGGCATCGACCTGGTGGCCGAGCAGCTGAAGATCGCCGCCGGCCAGAAGCTGTCGATCAAGCAGAGCGACGTGGTGCTCACCGGCCATGCCATCGAGTGCCGCATCAACGCCGAAGATGCTGAAACCTTCGTGCCGAGCCCGGGCACCATCACCGGCTTCCATCCGCCGGGCGGCCCCGGCGTGCGCGTGGACACCCACATCTACAGTGGTTACCGCGTGCCATCGAACTATGACTCGATGATCGGCAAGCTGATCGTGCACGGCCCGGACCGCGAAACCGCGATCGCCCGCATGCGGGTGGCGCTGAGCGAAATGGTGGTCGACGGTATCAAGACCAACATCGCCCTGCAGCAGCGGATCATGCGCGACAAGGGCTTCCAGGCCGGTGGCCAGAACATCCACTACCTGGAAAAGCGTCTGGCCGAGCGCAAGAACAAACCGATCGCGCTGACCTGATCGGCACAGGTGCCGGACACGAAAAGGGCGGGGATATCCCCGCCCTTTTCGTGCATTCTGCAGCGCCTTCCCCCGCGCCCGGCGTACCGGGAAAAGCAGCCGCGCGTGAGGGCCCGGCGCTGCAGGATCGGCGTCAGTGCCTGTCGGCCGCGGTTGCCGGAATCTGCGAGTTCGGCAGCGGGCGCACGCCATTGGGCGAGGTCGGATCGACGATCACCATGGTCTCGGTCGAGCCATCGGGCCAGACCACCTGGAAGGTGCTGCCCGCCGGCAGCGATGCGAACGGCACGCCGCTCTGCGCGCGATAGACCGCAGCGACCTGGCTGGCGCCGGCGCGGCGCAGGTCTTCCTGTGCCTTCACCGTGGTCAGCTCCACCTTCGACAGATGCCGGTAGCGATCCTCGTAGGTATCGATCATCAACAGGCCCACCGCGCCGGCCGAATAGGCCACGAACAGTGCCACCCAGAACCAGAACTTGGCCCCGTGAAGGAATCGACGGTAGTTCATGGCCTGCTCCCCCTTCCAATCAATCGCTTGATCCATTCGTTCATCTTCCCAGCACCTTGCCGCGAAACCGCAGCGTCATACACGAAATCCCGGAAATCCTGCGTCTCATCCTGCGAACAGATCCCTCCATTCGCACAAAAACTGTTGACCAGCACACTGTCGGCCCCACACGGTAGACCGAGTTCGCAGGCCGCAAGCCGCCACGCCATTTCGCTGAGCTGCTCGCCGGCCACCAGCCCGTCCAGTGCACTGTCACCGGCGGCGCGCACGCCCATTCCCGGAGCGAGGGCCATGAATGCCTCCGGATCGCGCGACAGGCGCACGCGCTCGACCAGGCCACGGCGGTAGTCCGCGCTGTCATGCAGCGGCTCACCTTCAGCGAACAGCGCAGCTTCGGCCGCCAGATTGCCCTGCGCGGCCGCCTTGCGACGCTCCGCCAGCACCAGCGCCGCGCCCAGTTTGTCGCCAGGCACGAACCCGCCGCAGCGCTGGGCCACGCGCTCGCGCGCATCGACCATGGCCGGTGCGGCACTCAGGCCCAGCCCCGCCAGCACGTTGTTGTCCAGGCGATACCCCCCGGGATCGACCGCGTACTGCGCGCAGTAGTCATACACCCGGCTGAGCATCCAGCGCGCTTCGTGGTTGCCACCGTCGGCCTGCGCACGCAACCGCTGCGCATAGGCGAACAGATCGGTGGCGCCCTCGATGTCGGCCCGGATGTCCAGCGGCAGGCCGGACGGCAGTGCGCCGCCCCGCTCGAAGGCCGCCAGACGCCGCGCCAGCGCCTCGGGCATGACCGGCATCGTCGTCCCATCCTCGTTGCCCGCCACCTGGGCCGTCGGCAGCCCGGAGGCCGCGACCGGAGACGATACCGAGCCCACGTGCCCGCTGGCCCGATACCCGGCCACGCCCAGCACGGCCACCGCCGGCAGCACGAGCAACCAGGTTTTCAGGGTCGGAGCGAGGGCCATCGGCAACGGAAAGCGTCGGGGGCGCACAGGAAAGCGCGCAGTTTAGCAAGGCCCGGCAGGCCTGTCTGAACGGGGGCCGTTCATCTCAGAGCATACGGAGACGCCCCGATGGTCTAGCATGGCCCCCTTTCCCGCGATTGCCCCCGATCCCATGCCGTTCCTGGAACTGACCCTGCGTTGCACCGAAGCCACCCAGCCCCGCTATGAGAATGCGCTGGAGGACGTCGGGGCGTTGGCCGTGACCCTGCTCGATGCCGAGGCCGACACCAGCAACGAGCAGGCGATCCTGGAACCGGGCGTGGGCGAGACGCCGCTGTGGGACAGCCTGGTGCTGACGGCGCTGTTCCCGGCTGACAGCAACGCGCTGTTGCTGCTGGCGGCGCTGGAAGCGTTCGACCCGGAACTGGACTGGAGCGGTGGCAGCTTCCGCGCCGTCGAGGACGAGGACTGGGAGCGTGCCTGGCTGGACCAGTTCCAGCCGATGGACTTCGGCAGCCGCACCTGGATCGTGCCGTGGAACCATGAGCTGCCGGAGGCGGCGCAGGCCGCCGACGCGGCCGTCGTCCGGCTGGACCCGGGCCTGGCCTTCGGCTCCGGTACTCATCCCACCACCGCGCTGTGCCTGCGCTGGCTGGACCAGCTGGCCGTGGACGGCCAGCTGCAGGGCCAGCGCGTGCTCGATTTCGGGTGCGGCTCGGGCATCCTCGCCCTCGCTGCGCTGAAGCTGGGCGCCGCCGAGGCGATCGGTGTGGACAATGATCCGCAGGCCCTGGTCGCGACCGCCGACAATGCCGAGCGCAATGGCGAGCAGGGCCGCATGCGGGTCTATCTGCCACAGGACGAGCCGGTGGCAACCTATCCCATCGTGGTCGCCAACATCCTCGCCTCGGCCCTCGATGCGCTGGCCGAACTGCTGGCCGCGCGCGTGGCCGGCGGTGGCCGCATCGCACTGTCGGGCATCCTGCATGGACAGGAGCACGAACTGCTGCAGCGTTACAGTGCCTGGTTCGACGACCTGCAGGCGACCCGCGATGGCGACTGGATGCGCATCACCGGCGTGCGCCGCGCCTGATCGTGTTTGAATGAGCGCTCGACCCGAACCCGCACCGTGAGCATGTCCGAGCCGACCCCCGCACGACGTCCACTGGCCACCTTCCTGCGCCCCGCGCCGGAAGGCGGAACGGCACCTGCCGTCGAGGCGCACGTCGATATGCCTGCACAGGCCGGTCCGGCGCCCGAACCCACTGCGGCGGAGATCGAACATGCGCCGGCAGCGGCGGTGATCACTGCGCAACCCGTTCCGCAGCACACCGATGATGTGCCCCCGCATGCCGCGGCGGTGGCATCACCATCGAACCATGACGCACCCGGTTTCCTCGCCCGTGCACCTTCACGCTCGCACCCGGCGCCGCGCTGGCACTGGCTGCTGGTGGCGGGGCTGGCGGCGCTGCTGATCCTGCAGAGCGTGCTCGCCGACCGCGCGCGGCTGGCCGCCGATGCCGGCCACCGCACATGGCTGGTGGCGCTGTGCAGCGTGCTGCGCTGCAGCCTGCCCGCCTGGCACGAACCCACCGCCTTCACCATGACCAGTCGCGACATCCGCCCGCTGCCTGGTCAGGCCGGCGTACTGCAGGTCCAGGCCAGCATCCGCAATGACGCGCGATGGCCACAGGCCTGGCCCGACCTGCGGCTTTCGCTGTCCGATGCGGACGGACGGGTCATCGGCAGTGACGTTTTCAGCCCCACGCAGTACCTCGGCGAGAACCCGGGTACCGCCGTGCTGGAACCGGGTCAGAGCGCACACATCGCGTTCCGCGTGCAGGAGCCTGCGGCGTCCACTGTCGCATTCACCTTCGAGTTCCTGTGATCGGGACGAAGGCGACCAGCCATGGCAGGTCGGGCACGCTCGCGCTAGACTGACCGCCACCACCTCATCCGGCCGCGCGCTCCGCGTGCACGGGCCAACCAGATCGGGAACCCCCTTGAACGCTGTCCTTTCTCGTCCTGACAACAGTCGTGGCGCTCCCCGGCCACCGCTGCGCGAACACGTCGCCCAGTCCGTGCGCCGGTACCTGCGCGACCTTGATGGCTGCGATGCAGACGACGTCTACGAGATCGTGCTGCGCGAGATGGAGATTCCGCTGTTCGTGGAGGTGCTCAACCACTGCGAAGGCAACCAGAGCCGGGCCGCGGCGATGCTGGGCATCCACCGTGCCACGCTGCGCAAGAAGCTGAAGGAATACGGCATCAGCGCCTGAGCGCGGATGGCGACGTCGTGGAAGCGGGGTCACCCGCCGCCGCCCGCCTTCCAGTAGTACCGCACCACGTGGAAGAACACCGGTGCGGCGAAGCACACCGAATCCAGCCGGTCGAGCATGCCGCCATGGCCCTCGATCATGTGGCCCCAGTCCTTGATGCCACGGTCGCGCTTGATCGCCGACATCACCAGGCCACCCCAGAACCCCATCAGATTGATCAACAGCGACAGGCCGAACGCCTGCAGCGGCGTGAACGGCGTGATCCACCACAGCGCAGCGCCCACCACGCTGGCACTCAGCACGCCACCGATGAAGCCCTCCACTGTCTTCGACGGCGACAGCCTGGGCGCGATCAGGCGCCTGCCCAGCAGCTTGCCCCAGATGTACTGCAGCACGTCCGAGGACTGCACCACGATCACCAGGAACGCCAGCAGCAGCACGTTGCGCGCGGGCTCATGCCCGGGCACACGCAGGTTCAGCAGCAGGGGCACGTGCGAAATGCAGAACACGCAGATCATCAGCCCCCACTGCACCTTGGCCGTGCGCTCCAGGTAATGCGTGGTGTCACCGCCGATCGTCGCCAGGATCGGCAGGAACAGGAACGCATAGACCGGAATCAGCAGCGTGTACATGCCATACCAGTCGATCCACACCAGGTAGTACTGCCAGGGCAGTACGATGTAGAACGCCGCCAGCAGCGCGTAGTAGTCACCTGACCGGGTGGGTGCCAGGGTGATGAACTCGCGCAGGGCAAACAGCGAGATGATCGCGAACAGCACGATCACCCCGGCCCGGCCGAACAGCAGCGCCAGGCCGACCACGATCGCCATCACCCACCAGGCGCGGATGCGCGAGACCAGGTTGGCGATGACCGCGCTGGGCCGTCCACGCTGCCGCCAGCGCAGGGTCTCGGCCACCAGCGTCGCAAGCACCAGCACCGCGCCGACCCCGGCGAACAGCAGCCCGGTCTGCTGGCCCACGCTGCGCGCGGCGAGATCACCCGATACGGCGATCAACCCGCTCATGCGCGTCCTCCGCCGGGTGCCAGATCCAGCAGCGCCTGGCGGCTGCGCTGGAGAAACGCCGCCTTGTCCTCGTCGACCTGCAGCCGCAGCGGAGTACCGAAGGTGGCCGTGCACAGCAACGGCAATGGCAGGAACCGTCCCTTGGGCATCACCCGCTTCAGGTTGTCGATCCACACCGGGACGAATTCCAGTTCCGGACGCTGCCGCGCGAGATGGTAGATGCCACTCTTGAACGGCAGCAGCGGCTCATCGCCGACGTTGCGCGTGCCTTCCGGGAACAGGATCAGTGAGCACTCCGCATCCACCGCCTCGCGCAGCGCCTGCAGCGGATCCTGCTGGCGGCGCGCCGCTTCGCGCTCGACCAGCACGCCGTTGAACACCGCATCGATCAGGTAGCGCCGCAGGGCGTCGCGCTGCCAGTACTCGGCGGCCGCCACCGGACGCACCTGCCGCCGCAGTGCCGGCGGCATCGACGACCAGATCAGCACGAAATCCCCGTGGCTGGCGTGGTTGCCGTAGTAGACACGGCGCTCGCTGGAGGGCGCGCATCCGACCCATAGCGCCCGCGCGCCGGTGAGCACATGGATGGCGCCACTGCAGGCGCGGGCGATCAGTTCAGCAAACATCGATGTCTCCCCTCAGGTCTGCGGCCACAGCACGGCCAGCAGCAGCGTGGCGAACTGCAGCAGCGCTGCCGCGTACTGGCGCAGCAGCAGGCCCCGCATGCCCGCCCAGCGCACATCCCATCCGCGCGTAGGCGCCTGTGCGTCGCGGCGGCGCAGGCCGGCGACATGCAGGGCCGCGTCCACCCGTTCGGCCGCCGCCTCACCGTGCAGATTCTCCTGCAACAGCAGCTGCAGGAGGCTGGCGTCCAGCTGTACGCGCACCGCGTAGTACGCCTGCACCATCCCCGCCGCCACGCTCAGCAGCAACAGGCCGGCCGCGAACATCGCCAGTCCCGGCTCGATGCCCAGCAGCAGCAACGCCACCAGCAGCAGTCCCAGTGACAGCGCAGCGGGCAGCCGGCCCTGGCGCAGCAGCAGGCGCATCGTCGGCAGGTCGACAGCGAGGCTCATGCGGGGCTCTCCGAGGTGATGGCGGCCTGGATGGCGCGCAGGTGGTCGTCATGCAGAACGATGGAGGGCCGCGCGGCACGTATCCGTGCCACCGCCTCGGCTGCGTCCCGTGCCCGGCCGCTGCACAGCAGCCAGGTCGCTACGCTGGCCGCACTGCGCGAATAGCCCAGGGCACAGCACACCAGTACTGGCCCCTGCATGCGCAGGCGTTCGATGGCGGTAGCGGCCTCGCGCAGCTGCGCCGGCGAGGGCACCACCATGTCCAGCATCGGAACGCTGGCATACGCAGCACCTGGCGCCCGGCACGACAGCTCTGCGCAGGTATCGACCACGCCGTGCAGTGGCGACGCCAGGGCCGCCCGTGGAATCCGTCCCAACCACACGCCATCGGCCACCGCCGAGGGCTGCGGTGCCCGCCATGTCCATAGCCGCGAATTGATCCAGGCGGCGCCCAGGTAAGGCGCGAGCAGCCAGCGCGCGGCCATGGTCAGGCGCCCGTCGTCGCGCTTCTGGAACATGGCCGTGCCCAGTCCGGCGTACGCCAGCGCCACCAGCAGCAGCGAGATCGCCGGCCACAGCAGCCACAGCGCAGTGCCTCGCAGCGCCAGCGCCGGCACCAGCAGCACGGCGGCACCCAGAAGGTAGAGCAGCGCCAGCCGCCACCGCGCGGGATCCTCCGCGGACTGCCAGGCACGCAACGGCGGTGTTCCCTGGTCCGGCCACAGCCACACGCACAGCCAGCCGACCAGCAGGCCGGTGGGAATGTCGATGAAGTGATGCTGGAACGTGGTCAGCACCGAAATGCCGATCAGCAATGCCCACGCATGCAGCACCAGCCGCCAGGCGCCCTGCAGGTAGTGGGCGAACTTCACCCACAGCACGATCAGCAGCACGATGTGCAATGACGGCGCCTGGTTGAAAGGCTTGTCGAACCCCAGCAGCACTTCGAACAACCAGCCATAGGCACCGCCCGTCTCCGGCCGCTCGAAGCTGAAGCGCAACGGCCACAGCAGAAAGCAGGTCACTGCGATCACCTGTGCACTGAGCAGCCGCAGCGCATGGCGGTCCAGCTCCAGGCGCTGCCGGCACAGGAAGAACGACACCGCGTAGAACAGGTCGATCGACCAGTACGGCACGATCGTCCAGGGCACGAACGGAATGCGCGTCTCCCAGTCGAACACGACAACCGGAACCACGTCGTGGCGGCCGGCCATCCAGTTGGCAAAGCCATAACTGGCAAAGAAGAACGGGCCCAGCACCGCCAGCCACAGCAGCGCGCGGCGCCACGGACGCGGTGCATCGGCAACGATCGGCGTTGCGGTGATGGCCATCAGGCGACCCGACGCGCCAGCGATACGGTGAAGATGCCGAACGCGTCAATGCGCTGGGTCACCTTCTCAAAGCCCGACAGCCGCACCAGCTCGTCCATCTCCTGCTGGGTGCGCCGTCGCATGACCCAGGCCGCGCCCCCGCGATGGCTGGTGAGTGCACGGGCGATGAATTCCAGCTGCGGGTGCCAGGGCTGGCCGGTATAGGCCAGGTAGCCCCCCTCCGGCACCACCGCGGCAATACCCTGCAGCGAACGCAGCACGGCGTCGTTGTCGGGGAACAGCTCGTACAGCCCTGAGACCACAGCCAGCGTCGGCGCGGGTTCCACCGTCGCCAACGACGCCGGATCGAACGCGTCGCCCTGCTCGAAGCGGGCGATGTCGGCGGCTCCCAGCCGTTCGATCAAGGCCTGGCCCTGGGTCACATTGAGCGGGCTGAAATCACGCAGCACGATGCGGTCGGCGCGCTGTTCGCCCTGGCCCAGAGCTTCCAGCACATACCGGCCATGGCCGGCGGCCACGTCCAGCACCTGCACCGGCAGATCCTGACCGCGCAGGCGCATGGCCGCATCACGCAGCAGTTCCTGCAGGTGCTGGCCACGCACGCGGATGCCGCGCCAGCCGATCGCATCGAGGTAGTTGCGGTCGATCATCCGCCCCAGCGGCCCCTTGCCGCGCGCTTCGTCGCGGTAGATGTAGTCCAGCGTGCTGCCGGAGTCGAAACCGGTCTGCAGGCCCAGCGCGATGCCTTCGGACAGGGTGCCGCCCAGGCGCAGGCCCGCACGCACCCCGCGCCAGCGCAGGTCGGCCAGGCTGTTGCGTTCCGGAGGCCAGGCCAGGATCTCCGACTCCTCGAACGTCGGCCCATGCCGATGCGCGTCGCGCCGCGACAGCGTGCGCAGCGGTTCGGCGAAACGCGCCTGGATGAAGTCGCGGATGCGCGCCAGTGCCGGTGCACGATCGCGCTCGCCCAGCGTGTCGTGGAAGAAACCCGGCAGGTACACGCGCTCCTTGATCGGACTGGACAGGCGCTCATAGAAGCGGTCCTGCGGACCACGGTGCACCACGAAGTCGGAGCCGGACACCAGCAGTTGCACCGGCACGCTGATCGCCTGCGCGTCGGCCACGATGCGGTCGGCGGCTTCATACAGGCCCAGCAGCACGCGTACCGAGATCGGCGGGGTGATCAGTGGATCGGTGCGGTAACTCTCCACCCGTGCCGGATCATGCGTCAGCCACTGCGGCTTGACGTAGCTGTTGACGAAGAAATTGCCGCGCAGCTTCTGCATCAGGGCCAGGCCTGGACGTGCGAACGGCACATACAGCTTCACCTTGAATGCCGGTGACGCCAGCACCAGCGCGCGCAGGCGGGGGGCATAGTCGTGTACCCAGGTCGCAGCGATGACCGCGCCCACGCTCTGCGCGACCACGACGATGTCCTCGACCGCGATGCCGTGCTCGCTGCCGATGTGGGCGATGAAGCTGTCCAGGTCGCGCACCAGCGCAGGGAAGCCCGGTGCGTCGCCACGCTCGCCCGGCGAACGGCCATTGCCGCGCGCGTCCCAGGCGAAGAAGGCGATCTCCGGCAGGTCCAGCTCGTCGACCAGGTGGGCGACCCGCCCTGAATGCTCGTGGCCACGATGCAGCAGCACGATGGCCCGCACCGTGCGCCCCGGTGGTGTGCCTGCGGCCGCAACCGGCCAGTGCCGGTAGAACAGCGGTACGTGGTCGAAGCTGTGGAATTCCCGTTCCTGCACCTGACGCATGCCTTCTCCTGGTGGGCTGTTGACTTATCGCTGCGCTGTGGCCGCTTCCTTCAGTCCCCGCCGGACGCGGTTGACCGCTGTTACCCCGCACAGCAGCGCCATCGCTGCGGCCACGCCGCCGACCGTCAGGGCACCGGCCCAGCCGAACGCCAGCAGCAGGCCCAGCAGGCCGATGACGAAGGCACGGTCGCTCTTGCCCATCGGGCCGTCATAGCGGCGGCTGGCACCGACCATCAGGCCCAGCACGCCGGCGTACTCGCTCAGTGCTGCGCCCCAGGCCAGCAACCACAGCGCTTCCGGGCGAACGCCCGGCACGCTGAGCAGACTCAGGTACAGCGCCGCATCGGCCACCACATCGCACAGCTCGTTCAGATAGGCGCCCAGCCGCGACTGCTGGCCGAACTCGCGGGCCAGCATGCCGTCCACGGCATTGAGGGCCATGCGCAGCAGCATCCACAGCGGCAGGGCCAGATACAGCAGCGGTTGCTGTGGCGCACAGCACCAGACCACGACGGCGACCAGCAGCGAGACCACGGCAGCGGCCACGGTCACCACATTGGCGGTGATCCCCGCGCGATGCAGGCCGCTTACGGCCGGACGCAGCAGGTCCTGGAAACGTCCTTTCAATGCATAGATCGACACGATCCGAACCCGCAGCTCCCTGGCAGTTCCGGCACAGCCTACCCGATTGGGAGCGCACCTCCGTCGAAATGTCCGCGGCGCGGCGCCGGCCAGGGCATACCGAAGGCGGCCGCAGGGCCGTTGGGGCCGGTCAATTTTGCCGCCGCCGCCCGCCGTCGGCCCCCACCGCCTACAATATCGGCCCCGCTCCGCTGCCGATTGCCCTGTCCCATGACTGCTGATCTGTTGCCCGTCCGTCGGGCCCTCCTCTCCGTTTCCGACAAGACCGGCCTGGTCGAGCTGGCCACCGCTCTGGCCGCCCGCGGCGTCGAGCTGCTGTCCACCGGCGGCACCGCCAAGGCGATCCGTGATGCGGGCCTGGCCGTGAAGGACGTCGCCGAGGTCACCGGTTTCCCGGAAATGATGGACGGGCGGGTCAAGACCCTGCACCCGATGGTGCACGGCGGCCTGCTGGGCCGCTCGGGCCTGGATGACGCCGTGATGGCCGAACACGGCATCGGCGCCATCGACCTGCTGGTACTGAACCTGTACCCGTTCGAATCGGTCACCGCCAAGGCCGACTGCACCCTGGCCGACGCGGTGGAGAACATCGACATCGGCGGTCCGGCCATGCTGCGCTCGGCGGCCAAGAACTTCGCCCGCGTGGCCGTGGCCACCGACCCGTCGCAGTACGCCGAGCTGCTGGGCGCCCTGGACACCCATGATGGCCAGCTGCCGGCGGCCACCCGCTTCGCCTTCTCGGTCGCCGCGTTCAACCGCGTCGCCCAGTACGATGCGGCGATCAGCAACTACCTGTCGGCGGTCACCGCCACCGACGCCGCCGTGCCGGTGCGTGCCGAGTACCCGGCGCAGATGAACTCCACCTTCGTCAAGGTGATGGACCTGCGCTACGGCGAGAACCCCCACCAGAGCGGCGCGTTCTACCGCGACCTGTACCCGGTGCCGGGCACCCTGGCCACCTTCCAGCAGCTGCAGGGCAAGGAACTGAGCTACAACAACCTGGCCGATGCCGATGCCGCCTGGGAATGCGTGCGCCAGTTCGATGCGCCGGCCTGTGTCATCGTCAAGCACGCCAACCCGTGCGGCGTGGCGGTGGGTGCCGGCAACGGCGATGCCTACGAGCTGGCCTACGCCACCGACCCGACCAGTGCCTTCGGCGGCATCATCGCCTTCAACAAGCCGCTGGACGCCGCCACCGCACAGGTCATCCTGGACCGTCAGTTCGTGGAAGTGCTGATCGCACCGGACTACGAGCCGGCGGCGCTGGAATACGCGCAGAAGAAGGCCAACGTGCGCGTGCTGCGCATTCCGCATGGCGATGGCCTGAACAACTTCGACAGCAAGCGTGTCGGCTCGGGCCTGCTGCTGCAGTCCTCGGACAACCGCGGCATGACCCGTGACGAACTGAAGGTGGTCAGCAGGCTGGCACCGACCGACAAGCAGTTCACCGACCTGCTGTTCGCCTGGAAGGTGGCCAAGTTCGTGAAGTCCAACGCGATCGTCTATGCCAAGGACAACCGCACCATCGGCGTGGGTGCCGGCCAGATGAGCCGCGTGTATTCGGCGCGCATCGCCGGCATCAAGGCGGCCGACGCGAACCTGGTGGTTGAAGGCTCGGTGATGGCTTCCGATGCGTTCTTCCCGTTCCGCGACGGCATCGATGCCGCCGCCGCCGCCGGCATCAAGGCGGTCATCCAGCCGGGCGGCTCGATGCGCGACGCCGAGGTGATCGCCGCCGCCGACGAGCATGGCCTGGCCATGGTGTTCACCGGCGTGCGCCACTTCCGCCACTGATCCGCATCACCAAGCCGGGCCCTGCCCGGCTTTTCTTTTCTGCTTACGAGAACCCTGTCCCATGAAGATCCTCGTCATCGGCTCCGGCGGCCGCGAACACGCCCTAGCATGGAAGCTGGCCCAGTCCTCCCGCGTCGATGAGGTACTCGTGGCACCCGGCAACGCCGGCACCGCCACCGAAGACAAGTGCCGCAACGTGGCGGTGAAGGTCACCGACATCGATGGCCTGCTGGCCCTGGCCCAGGCCGAAGGTGTTGAACTCACCGTGGTCGGCCCGGAAGTGCCGCTGGTGGCAGGCGTCGTTGATCGGTTCCGTGCCGCCGGCCTGCGCATCTTCGGGCCAACCGCCGCCGCTGCCCAGCTGGAAGGCAGCAAAGCCTACGCCAAGGACTTCCTGGCCCGGCACAACATCCCGACCGCGTTCTACGCCGTGCACACCGACGTGGAGGCGGCACTGGCCTACATCCGCGAGAAGGGTGCGCCGATCGTGGTGAAGGCCGATGGCCTGGCCGCCGGCAAGGGGGTGATCGTTGCAATGACCCTGGCCGAGGCCGAGGATGCGGTGCGCGACATGCTCTCCGGCAACGCATTCGGTGACGCCGGCGCACGCGTGGTGATCGAGGAATTCCTCGACGGCGAGGAAGCCAGCTTCATTTCGATGGTCGATGGCGTGCATGCGCTGCCGATGGTCACCTCGCAGGATCACAAGCGAGTCGGCGACGGTGATACCGGGCCGAACACCGGCGGCATGGGCGCGTACTCACCGGCCCCGGTGGTCACGCCGGAGGTGCACGCGCGGGTGATGCGCGAGGTGGTGAACCCGACCGTGCAGGGCATGATCGCCGACGGCATTCCGTTCACCGGCTTCCTTTACGCAGGCCTGATGATCGATGCCAGCGGCGCACCGAAGGTGATCGAGTTCAACGTGCGCTTCGGTGACCCGGAAACCCAGCCGGTGATGCTGCGCCTGCAGTCGGATCTGGTCGAGCTGGTGGAAGCCGCCATTGATGGCCGCCTGGACCAGGTGCAGGCACAGTGGGATGCGCGCCCGTCGCTGGGTGTGGTGCTGGCCGCGAAACCTTACCCGGAATCGCCGGTCACCGGCGATGTGATTTCCGGCCTGGATGAGGTGCCGGGCAGCGCCAAGGTCTTCCATGCGGGTACTGCACTGGACGCACAGGGCCGGGTGGTCAGTGCGGGCGGCCGCGTGCTGTGCGTGGCGGCGCTGGGTGACAGCGTGCGTGACGCGCAGGCCAATGCCTACGCCGGTGTGGCCAAGGTCAGCTGGGCCAACGAATTCCACCGCAACGACATCGGCTGGCGCGCGATCGCGCGTGAGCACGCGTAAAAGGCAGCGGACTGCTGCTTGGCAGGCCCAACAAAAAACCCGGCAATGCCGGGTTTTCTGTTGGATACCTGTGATGTCACATCACGCGGTGAACAGCGCCTTCATCTTCTTCAGGGCATTCGCCTCGACCTGGCGGATGCGTTCGGCCGACACGCCGTACTCGTCTGCCAGTTCCTGCAGCGTCACCTTGCTGTCCGCATCCAGCCAACGGCGGCGGATGATGTCACGCGAACGCGCATCCAGTTCGGCCATGCCTTCGCGCAGCAGCTGCAGCTGGTTGTCCTCGCTGTCGGCACGCTCGTAGGCCATCGACGGATCTTCATCGTTGGCCACCAGGTATGCGGCCGGCGACGGCGGCGCATGATCATCATCCTCGTCGCTGGGCGCATCGAAACCGATATCGCGACCGGACAGGCGCGACTCCATTTCCATGACCTCGCGCTCGGACACGTTCAGATCCTTGGCCACCGCGCTGACTTCCGCGGCGTTCATCCAGCCCAGGCGCGTCTTCGACTTGCGCAGGTTGAAGAACAGCTTGCGCTGCGCCTTGGTGGTGGCGACCTTGACGATGCGCCAGTTCTTCAGGATGAACTCGTGCATCTCGGCACGGATCCAGTGCACGGCGAAGGAGACCAGGCGCACGCCCATGTCCGGGTCAAAGCGCTTGACCGCCTTCATCAGGCCGATGTTGCCTTCCTGGATCAGGTCGCCCAGAGCGAGCCCATAGCCGTTGTAGCCGCGGGCCACGTGCACCACGAAGCGCAGGTGCGAATGCACCAGCTCACGGGCAGCGTCCAGATCGTTGCCGTCGCGGAAGCGACGGGCCAGGTCCTGTTCGTCATCGACCGACAGCACCGGGATCTGGTGCACGGCACCGATGTAGGCGTCCAGCGAACCGAGCGCACTGGGAATCGGGAGATTGTTTGCCACAAGGGCAGTAGAGGTGTTCTGGCTCATAGGCACCCATCTTAGCAGTCCGGGATTTGGACTGCTAAAGGAGGAAAAAGTTCCAGCATCCTATTGATGCAACACTGGTCCCAAACAGAGCCCTACCGTAGCGCGATTTGATGACAGTGGCGAGCGCGCTTTTCGGGATTCACAATCCCTTGGAATTCAACCAATTACCTGCCGGGAACCGGCCGATTCCGGTCAAGCGGAGCTGAACGGGCCGTTCCGGAGGCCCATTCAGGCCAGGAAACGTTGCCCGGTGTTCAGGCCCGGCCGCCTGCGGAGGTCAAAGCGCCGCGCGCGGCGGCAGCGACCAGTCGATCGGCGCCTGCCCGCGACGCTGCAGGTAATCGTTGGCCATCGAGAAATGCCGGCAGCCGAGGAAGCCACGATGGGCCGACAGCGGCGAGGGATGCGGGGCTTTCAGCACACGATGGCGCCGGGTATCGATGACCTTGCCCTTCTGCTGCGCGTAGGCCCCCCAGAGCATGAACACCAGGCCTTCGCGTTCGCGGTTGAGCACATCCACCACGTGGTCGGTGAAGCCTTCCCAGCCGCGGCCCTGGTGGGCGCCGGCCCTGCCCTCCTCCACCGTCAGCACGGCATTGAGCAGCAGCACGCCGCGCTGCGCCCACGGCACCAGGCAGCCGTGATCGGGACGGGGGATGCCGAGGTCGCCCTCGATCTCCTTGTAGATGTTCAGCAGCGATGGCGGCACCGGAACGCCGGCGGGCACCGAGAAGCTCAGTCCATGCGCCTGGCCGCGCCCGTGGTACGGGTCCTGGCCCAGGATCACCACTTTCACCTGTTCGAACGGCGTGGCGTCGAACGCCGCGAAGATCTGCGGCCCCGGCGGGAACACCGCCGCGCCGGCCGCCTTGCGCTGGCGCAGGAAGGTGGAGAGTTCGCGCATCTGCGGCTGCAACAGGTAATCGCCGACCTGCTGCTTCCAGCTCGGTTCCAGCTGGATCGTCGGGGTGTCCACTACGTCATCGGTCATCGCAACAGGGGTCCATCGTTCAAGCGGGCCAGGCGCAGCTGGAACAGCACCTTGGTCACCAGCAGGCGCTCCTCGATCGGCTTCAGCACCAGATCATTGGCACCGGCCTGCAGCAACCCGGTCTGGTTGTGTGGATTGCCGTCGCCGGTCATCACCAGCACCGGCAGTCGGCGTTTGCCGTAGCCGAAATCCACGCGCACGCGCTGCACCACGTCGCGTCCGCTCAATTCGCCCTTCAGGGTGACGTCGGTCAACACCAGGTCGATGCGGTGGCGGCTGCGGCCCAGCGATTCGGCCGTGAGCAGGGTGAAGGCCTCTTCGGCACTGACCACGTGCAGCACGTTGAGCTGCTGGCGTTCGAGCATGCGCTTGGTCGCCTCCGCCACCACCCGGCTGTCCTCGATGTAGAGGATGGTCGCCCCGGGAATGGTCTGCGGCTGCACATAGCCACGGATGAAGGTCGCCAGGGCCTCATGGCCCAGCGCCTTGTCGAAATAGTCGGTGACGTACTCGGTGAAGCGCCGCTGCTCCAGATGCTGCTGCGCATCGCCGGAGACGACGATCACCGGCACGTATGCCTGGCCGGCAGCTTCGCGGACCGTCCGCGCCAGCGCCAGGCCGTCGCCATCACGCAGGGTCAGCGAGGTGGTGACCAGGTCCACCGGCCCCTGCGCCAGCGCCTGCTGGGCACCCTCGATGCTGTCGCAGCCGATCACCTCCACGCCCGGCAGATCACGCTGCAGCACGTCGGCGATCAGCTTGCGCACCAGTTTGGAACCGTCGACCACCATCACCCGCGTAGCGGGCCCTTCAAGGTGCTTCAGCGCTTGCGGTTGCATGCCGGTCTCAGGTGTCGGTCGGGCGGGTCTGACGGAGGAAGTGGCCGGTGACCAGCCACGCGCCCAGCCAGCCCAGCAGCAGCGTGCCCAGCAGGACCAGGCTGCCATGCAGCAGGTCCAGGCCATGCAGCACGAACGGGCTGCCGTAGCTGCGTGACAGGTCAGCCAGCGGCGCGCGCAGGGCGGCACCGGCAACACCGATCAGGGCCAGCGCCACCGCGCCGGCGCCCAGCCCGTACCAGGCCCCCAGATACAGGAAGGGCCGGCGGATGAAGCCATCGCTGGCGCCGAGCAGCTGCAGCACGCCGATCTCCTCGCGCCGTGCCTGGATGTCGAGGCGCACGGTATTGCCGACCACCAGCGCGGCGCCGACGCCGAGCAGCACCGAAAGCACCTGTACCAGCCGCGCGCCGAACGCCAGCCACGCATCCAGACGCTGGCGCCACAGCGCATCGTGCTGCACCAGATCGGCCTCGGGCAGGCTTTCCAGCGCACGCGCCAGACGCGCATCGTCCTTGCCCTGCCCCGGGGTGATGACCAGCAGCGAAGGCAGCGGATTGTCGTTCAGCGCGTCGATCGCCTCGCCAAGGCCGGCATCGCGCAGCTCCTGCAGCCCTTGCTCGGGCGTGCGCACGGTCACCTCGCCGACGTCATCGCGGTCGCGCAGCTGGCCGGCCAGGCGCAACGCACCCGGGCCATCCACCGTGCCCTTGAGGAAGACATTGATGTCGCGCGACTGCTGCACGCTGCCGGCGAAATGCTTGAGGTTGTCCAGCGCGATCGACAGGCCCAGTGGCAGTGCCAGCGCCAGCGCCATGACCATCACCGTCAGCAGGGTCGCCCACGGCTTGCGGCAGGCGCGGCCCAGGCTGAACACCACGCTGTGCACGTGGTGCTGGAACCACACGCCGAGACGCGAGGGTGCGGCGGCTTCGCTGTTTTCGTTCTTCGCCATGCGTTACTCCGCCAGATCCTGCGGCGAGATGTCGTCCACCAGCCGGCCGTGGTCGAGAATCAGCACGCGCTTGCGCATGCGACGCAGCAGGGGAAGGTCGTGGCTGACCACCAGCACACTGGTGCCGCGCGCGGGCAGCTCGGCAAACAGGGCCATGATCTCCGCCGCCAGGGTCGGGTCCAGGTTGCCGGTCGGCTCGTCGGCAACCAACAGCTTGGGTTCACCGACGATGGCGCGGGCGATGCCCACGCGCTGCTGTTCGCCGGCCGACAGCTGCGATGGCAGCGCCTTCTCGCGATGGCCCAGGCCCATCCGTTCCAGCACGGAACGCACGCGCTTGCCGATGTCGCCACGGCGCGTACCGCGCAGGATCAGCGGCAGTGCCACGTTCTCGGCGATGGTCCGGTCCATCAGCAGGCGATGGTCCTGGTACACCGCACCGACCGCGCGCCGATGGCGCGGGACGTCGCCGCCGCGCACCTTCAGCAGGTTGCGCTCGTCGAAGACCACCGCGCCGCGGCTGGGCCGCTCGTCGAGGTGGATCAACTTGAGCAGGGTGCTCTTGCCCGCCCCGGAATGGCCGGTGACGAACAGCATTTCGCCCGGCGCGACCCCGAAGCTGACGTCGATCAGGGCTTCGTGGCCACCGGCGTACTGTTTGCTGACATTGTCGAAGCGCAGGACACTCATGCCCCGATTATGCAGGACCGGCGCGAAGTATCGATAGCGCCGGGACGCGCCCGGGTGGAATCGTTGATCTGCCGCTGCGCGCGCCGGGCATGGCCCGGCGCTACCGCTGACCGGGTGCGCCGATCAGCCGCCCGACAGCATCCGGCGGATCTTGCGGCCGATGCGGGTCAGGAACGAGTCGGCGGCGTCGGTGCTGCGCACCGGCTTGGCCACCACGTGAACCGGCGTCACCGGCGAGGCACCGTTGCCGGCGCTGCCGTTGGCGACCATCGCCTCGCCACCCTCGACCGGACGGCCATGGCGACGACGACGGCGCTTGCGCGGCTTGCGCTCGCCGTCCGCCGCGAGCTCCGGAGCACCTTCGGCACGCGGCGGACGCGGCGGACGCGGGGCCTGGGCCGGGGTGCCGGACCCGGCACCTTCCACCGGCGCGGTCGCGCCCTGCTCGCCTTCCACCCGCGGCTTGCGCGGACCACGCGAGCGGCGTTCGCCGCTGCGCTCGCCATCGCGGCGCTCGCCACGGCCGGCACCGGAGCGACCACCGCTGCGGCCACCGCCACGACGCTCTTCCTCGGCGGCGCGGGCTTCGCGCGCCTCGCGGAAGATCTGGCCGACGCTCTCGTTCTCGTCACCGTCCTCGCCAGCGACCGTGGCCGGGCGTTCCGGACGCGGCAGTGCGGTCATCAGTTCCTTGGTGACCGGCTCGGACGGAATCTTCTGTTCGATGTAGGCCTCGATGTCCGGCAGGCTCATCGCATAACGCTCGCAGGCGAAGCTGATCGCGTCACCCTCTTCGCCCAGGCGTGCGGTACGGCCGATGCGGTGCACATAGTCTTCGGCGTCGAACGGCAGGTCGTAGTTGTAGACGTACTTGATGCCGTCGATATGCAGGCCGCGGGCAGCCACGTCGGTGGCGACCAGGATTTCCAGCTGGCCCTTCTGGAAGCGGTTGAGCAGGCTCTCGCGCTTCTTCTGCGGCACGTCGCCGGACAGGACGCCGACTCGGTACCCGGCCTTTTCCAGCGAACGCGCCACGCGCTCGACGAAGACCTTGGTGTTGACGAAGACCATGGTGCGGGCGCCCTCGCTGCGCGAGAGCAGGCCCAGCAGCAACGGGATCTTCTCGTCGTCGGCCGGGAAGTAGATCTTCTGGCGCACGCGCGCGGCGGTCACTGTTTCAGCTTCGACCACCAGCTTCTGCGGCTCGTTCATGTGCTCGTAGGCCAGCTCCAGCACGCGATGGCTGAGGGTGGCGCTGAACAGCAGGGTCTGCCGGGTGGTGCGCTCGGGCATGCGGCGCAGCAGGAAACGGATGTCCTTGATGAAGCCCAGGTCGAACATGCGGTCGGCTTCGTCCAGCACGCAGATCTCGCAGGCGTGCAGCGAAACCACCTTGTGCTGCTTGACGTAATCGATCAGGCGGCCGGGGGTGGCGATGATCACATCCACGCCCTGCTGCAGGATCTCGCGCTGCTTGTCGTAATCCACACCACCGTAGACGAGGGCGAAACGCAGGCCCAGGTCGGAACCGAACTTCACGGCGTCCTTGTGGATCTGGATCGCCAGCTCGCGGGTGGGCGCCAGGATCAGCGCGCGCGGGTCTTCCGCCTTGCGGTCGGCCAGCGCCGGGCGGCTCAGCAGGCGGTTGACCACGGCAACCAGGAACGCCAGCGTCTTGCCGGTGCCGGTCTGGGCCTGGCCGGCGACATCACCACCGGCCAGCGCGACCGGCAGTGTCAGCGCCTGGATCGGGGTGCAGCGGGTGAATCCGGCTCCTTCAAGGCCGGCCTGCAGGGCCGGATGCAGCTCAAAGGAGGAAAAGGTCAAATCGGTCAGCGGTTTGTCGCTCATGAGTCCGTCTTGGTATGGCCACCGGCCAGCGGGCGGGCGGCACTGCATCGTCTGGGGGCACCGTCGCAAACTGCGGCCCCTGCGGCGGGTCGGCGGACCGGGGACCACCGGGTCCGCGCGCCGCTCAATGCCCCAGTTTAACGCACTCCGGCGGCCAAACCGGAATGAACCGTCTCACACAACCGCGAGACAGGCCCGTGCGGGACGCCTCTTCACCCAGCCACACCGCGATTGAACAGCCCTGCCGGGGGCGCTGGAGTCCGCGGCTGCCGGCCCCACTTCAGGAAGACAGTGAAATCCGACACATACCGCGCTTCGAAGCGATCACGATACGCTGGGTTCCAGCCGGCCACTGTCCATGCCCCGCGATAGGGGTACACTGCCGGCCGTGAGCGTCCAGGCATCCCGCCGAACGCACCGCGGCAGGACGCCGCGAGGCAACGACGAGGGTCGCGCCACCGGGCAAGGCCCAGTTCACCCACCTCCGGCCTGGCCGGGTGCAATCCAAGACGAGAAACCAAGATGAGCGACAAGGTTGTACACGTCGGCGATGCCGACTTTGATAGCGCCGTGCTGAATTCCAAGGAACCGGTGCTGGTCGATTTCTGGGCCGAGTGGTGTGGCCCGTGCAAGATGATCGCCCCCGCGCTGGACGAGCTGGCCGATGCCTACCAGGGCCGCGCCAAGATCGCCAAGGTCAACGTCGACAACAATCGTGCGCTGGCCGCCAAGTACCACGTGCGTTCGATCCCATACCTGGTCGTGTTCAAGGATGGCGAGAAGGTCGGCGAGCAGATCGGCGCGGTGGGCAAGGCCCAGCTGGCCGGCCTGCTGGACAAGGCCCTGGCCTGACCCTGTAACGACTCCGGCAGCCGCCCGGTGCGGCTGCCGGCAGGCGCGGACCGCGCCTGCATGAATGCTGTTCCCGGCGACCCTTGCACGGCGCCGCGGGCCGATGATAGTGTCGGCATATCCGGCCGCGTTCGCGTGCCGCACCTTCTGGACGCAGTTTCTTCCAGACCCATCCCCAACGTTCGCCGCCCCAGCCGGGCGCTCGCACCTTCAAGCGAGGAATAACGCTCTTGTCCGATAACACTCCCGAAACCGGCAGCGCAGAAGCGCCCGCCGAAAAGCGCGTGCGCAAGGCCCGCGTGACCAAGGCTGCCGCACCGGCCGCCGCCGAAACCAGCGCGCCCCCCGCGCAGCCGACCCTGCCGCTGGCCGCCGCGCCCGAAGCACCGGCGCCGGCCGCAGCCGCTCCCGCGCCGAGCGCGCCCGCCGCCGAGGCCCCTGCCAGCAGTGGCGGCGGTGAAGGCGGTGAGGGTCGCGAATCCGGCCAGCCGCGGCAGCAGAACCCTCAGGGTGGCGGCCAGCATCAGCACAACCAGAATGGCCAGCAGGGCCAGGGTCAGGGCAACCGCCGTGACCGTTTCCGCAACCGCCGCGACCGCGACCGCAACAACCGCTTCCGCGATGACGGCATGCCCAACGAGGGCGGCGAGCAGCAGGCCTTCGTGCCGCGCGTGCAGCCGACGGTGCCGGAAGGCTTCCCGGTCTATTCGCTGAGCGATCTCAAGCGCATGCCGGCACAGAAGCTGCTGGAAATCGCCGAACAGCTGCAGATCTCCGAAGGCGTGGCGCGTGCCCGCAAGCAGGATGTGATCTTCGCCCTGCTGAAGGTGCTGACCCGCCACGGCGACGGCGTTGCCGCCGATGGCGTGCTGGAGATCCTGCCGGACGGCTTCGGCTTCCTGCGCGCGGCCGAAGCCAGCTACCTGGCCGGCCCGGACGACACCTACATTTCGCCCAGCCAGATCCGCCGTTTCAACCTGCGTACCGGCGACCACCTGTCCGGCCGCATCCGCTTCCCGAAGGACGGCGAGCGCTACTTCGCGCTGTCGATCGTGGACACCATCAACGGTGAGCCGCTGGAAGCGTCGAAGAACAAGGTGCTGTTCGAGAACCTGACCCCGCTGTTCCCGCGTCGCCGCTTCACCCTGGAGCGCGGCAACGGTTCGTCGGAAGACATCACCGGCCGCATCCTCGACCTGATGGCCCCGCAGGGCAAGGGCCAGCGCTCGCTGATCGTCTCCCAGCCGAAAGCGGGCAAGACGATGATGATGCAGCAGGTCGCCACCGCGATCACCACCAATCATCCGGACGTGCACCTGATCGTGCTGCTGATCGACGAGCGCCCGGAAGAAGTGACCGAAATGCAGCGCACCGTGCGCGGCGAGGTCATCAGCTCGACCTTCGACGAGCCGGCCGCACGCCACGTGCAGGTTGCCGAAATGGTGATCGAACGGGCCAAGCGCCTGGTCGAGCACAAGAAGGACGTGGTGATCCTGCTGGACTCGATCACCCGCCTGGCACGCGCCTACAACAACGTCGTGCCGAGCTCGGGCAAGGTGCTGACCGGTGGTGTGGACGCCAACGCCCTGCACCGCCCGAAGCGCTTCTTCGGTGCCGCGCGCAACGTTGAAGAAGGCGGCAGCCTGACCATCATCGCCACCGCGCTGGTCGACACCGGCTCGAAGATGGACGAGGTGATCTACGAAGAGTTCAAGGGCACCGGCAACAGCGAAGTGCACCTGAGCCGCCGCATCGCCGAGAAGCGCGTGTTCCCGGCCATCGACATCAACCGCTCCGGCACCCGCCGCGAAGACCTGCTGATCGAGCCGGAACTGCTGCAGAAGATCTGGATCCTGCGCAAGCTGCTGCATCCGATGGATGAAATGGCCGCGATGGAATTCCTGCTGGACAAGATGAAGAACACGAAGTCCAACGACGAGTTCTTCGGTTCCATGAAGCGATAAGAGAAAAGCCCCGCACTGCGGGGCTTTTTTTTGCTCGGGAACGGCGCGTTCGCCGGGCATGGCCCGGCGCTGCCTTCGGTTACGGGCAGGCCACCGCGCCCTCGGCGGTGGCCGTGTTGGCCGTCAACCTGACCTGGGTGAATGCCGCGGCGAACGGCGCGTCGGCGCTGACCACGAACGGGGCCTCCACCGCGCCCAGGTCCACGCCGCGCTTTGCAAAGCAGGCCAATGGCACGGTCACCGTCTGCTTCTGCCCGGGCGCCAGCGCGACCAGCTGCGGGGCGATGTCCACCCCACCCTCACAGCCGCTGCCACACTGCATGGTCACCTTCACCGGCGATGCCGGGCGCTTCACCAGCTGCACATCGAACTGCAGCGCGCCGTTGCTGCGCGCCAGTGCGCCGAGATTGCGGCGCGAGGTGCTGCGTGCGATCAGCTGCGCCGGGGCCCGCCAGGTCACCTCCTTGGCATCCTGCTGGGTGTTCACCTGCACGGTGCGCACCTGCACCACCGGCTTGGCGGTGGGCCAGCGCAGCGTAGCGTTCAGATCATTGCCAAGCGGTTGGGTCGCTCCCGCGGCGGCAACGTGCAGGGCGAATGGCGGCGTGTCGGCGCGGTTGAAGATCGGCAGCACGGTGACTTCGCCGCAGCTGTCCGGGTCAGCTTCCTCGAGCCTGGCGACCTTGCCGCCCTTGGCGTAGCTGAGGCCATAGCCAAGCGCGAACAGCGCCGGCTTCTTCGCGTCGGGCTGGTCGATCGGTGCCGGGCACGGAACGCCCGGCCACGGGAAGCTGAGGCGTCCACGGAAGTCGTGTGCCGGCTTGCCGCCCTTGCCCGCCACCAGCACATCAGTCACGCCCTTGCCTTCGGTGCCCGGCAGCCAGGCGGCGACGAAGGCGCTGGACAGATTGAGCAGGTCGTTGACATACATCGGGCGACCGGACAGGTAGACGGTCACCACCGGCTTGCCGGTTGCAGCTGCGGCCTTCAGCGCGGCCAGGTCCTGCGGGTAGGCCCGGCTGTGGCTGACGGTATCCGAAGCGAGAATATCGCCGTTGGTTTCCGCATAGGGCGTCTCACCGATCACCGCCAGCACCACATCGAAAGCCTTCGGATCGACGCCTTGGCCATCGGCGCTGAAGCTGACCTTGTCCGCACCCAGTTCGGCGCGCAGCGCGCCCAGCACGGAATCGGCGTTGGGAAAATCGGAATTCCTGTTCTCGGTGCCCTGCCAGGTCAGCGACCAGCCACCGGACTGGTCGCCGATGCTGTCGGCGCTCTTGCCGACCACCAGCACCCGCGCATCGCGGCGCAGCGGGAGTGCCTCGCCTTCATTCTTCAGCAGCACCAGCGATTCGCGCACGGCACGCCGGGCCAGGTCACGGTGCTGCACGGCACTGGCATCGCCGGCGTAGCGGCTGTCGGACGGCTTGTGGTCGAACAGGCCCGCGCGCAGCTTCACCCGCAGGATGCGGGCGACCGCATCGTCGATGCGCGTCAGCGGAATCTCACCGCTCTTGACCTGCGCGGTGGTGTTGGCGATGAACGCTTTCCAGTCGTCGGGCACCATCACCATGTCGATGCCGGCATTGATGGCCTGCGCACAGCTGTCGTTGCGGCAGCCCGGCACCTGCGCGATGCCGTTCCAGTCGGAGACGACGAAGCCATCAAAACCCATCTTGTCCTTCAACGCATCGGTCAGCAGCGCCTTGCTGCCGTGCATCTTGCCGTAGTCCACGCCTGCGGCGCGGTCGTTCCAGCTGTTGAACGAGGCCATCACCGTCTGCGCACCCTCGGCAAGCGCACCATAGTATCCCTGCGCGTGGACGTTGATCATGGTGTTCTTGTCGACCAGCGCCTCACCCTGGTCGCGGCCGTTGTCGGTGGCACCATCGCCCAGGTAGTGCTTGGCGGTGGTGACCACGTTACCGTCGTCCTTGAAGGTGCCCTGTGCTCCCTTCACGTAGGCGTGGGCGTAGCTGCGGATCACCGCCGGGTCGGACGAATAGCTCTCATAGGTGCGGCCCCAGCGAGGGTCATGGGCCACGGCCAGGGTGGGTGCGAACACCCAGCCGATGCCGGTGGCACGCACCGAGCGCGCGGTCGCCTCGCCGATGCGTTCGATCAGTTCGGCATCGCCGGCCGCGCCCAGGCCGATGTTGTGCGGGAACAGGGTCGCACCCAGCACGTTGTTGTGGCCGTGCACCGCATCGGTGCCCCAGATGACCGGCACCGGCGTCTTCGCATCGGTTGCCAGCGATGCAGCGTGGTAGGCATCGGCCAGCTGCAGCCAGTCCTGCACGCTGGCGTGCTTGTCCATGCCCGGCCAGGAGCCACCGCCATTGAGGACCGAGCCGATGTAGTGGCGGCGCACCTCGTCCGGCGTGATGGTCTTGATCTCGGCCTGGGTCATCTGCCCGATCTTCTGCGCCAGCGTCATCTGCGCAAGGATCTCCTGCACGCGCCTTTCGATATCCGCATCAGCAGCGATCACACTGTGGACGCGCGGCCAGTCCTGCAGGCGTTCGCCCGTGGACGGCGCGGCACCCGCCGATGCGGCCAGGGCGGCCAGCAGACAGCCGGAAAGAAGGGTCTGGGTGGGGCGCTTCACTGGGTACTACCTCCGTGGATGACGTTCCTGGCGTGCGGGACTGCAGCGGCACGTCGGCATGGGCGATCGGACGCCCGTCCTGACAGCGCTGTCATATAAGCCTGCCTGCATCGTGTCAATGAGCGATCGCACATCCTGTGGCGGCAATCGCGTAACGGCGGGCTTTGCGGCCGACGCAGCACACGGCCCGCGGCGGTGGGTGTTGCGACGCGACAAGAATTCAGGACGTGCCAGTCCCCCTCGCGTCGTGGCACCATCCGCCTGCTCCGGCAACACCGACATCGCAGGTACGCACTACCATCGGCGCGTAGCCGCCGCCTTCCAGGAGGATCCACCGCATCATGCGCAGTCGAATCGAGGATGTCGCCGCCGTTGCCGGGGTATCGATCAAGACGGTGTCCCGCGTGCTCAACCGCGAGCCCAACGTGCGCGAGCAGACCCGCGAACGGGTGCTGGCGGCCGTGGCGCGCCTGGGCTACAAGCCCAATCTCTCCGCGCGCAGCCTGGCCGGACAGCGCTCGTACGCGCTGGCACTGGTCTACAACAATCCTTCGCGCAACTACCTGATGGAAATCCAGAACGGCATGCTTGAGGCCTGCCACGCACAGCACTACAACCTGATCCTCGGCCCGGTGGGCACTGGCCGGCGTACCCTGCCCGACATGACCGCGCTGTTCGAGAACTCGCGTCCGGATGGCGTGGTGCTGATCCCGCCGCTGACCGACGACGAAGTAGTGCTGTCGTACCTGGAAGAGCATGACATTCCCTTCGCCTGCATCGCCCCGCGACACCCGGAAGGACGCATCGGCGTGCGCATGGATGAAACCACTGCGGTGGTCGAGCTGATCGGTCACCTGGTCGCGCAGGGCCACCGCCGCATTGCCCACATCAAGGGGCCGCGCGCGCATGGTGCCTGCCAGTGGCGCTACGCCGGTTACCGCCAGGCCCTGCGGCAGGCGGGTATCGCCTACGATCCGGCGCTGGTGGTCAACGGCCAGTTCTCGTTCGAGTCCGGCGTGGACGCAGCCAACCTGCTGCTCGACATGGATGAGCCTCCCACAGCGATCTTCGCCGCCAACGACGACATGGCCGCGGCCGTGTATCGCGTCGCGGGCGAACGCGGCCTTCGCGTGCCGCGCGACCTCTCGGTGTGCGGGTTCGACGACACGCCGATCGCAGGGCACATCTACCCTGCACTCACCACCGTGCGCCAACCGACCTCGCACATGGGGCGGCTGGCCACCGAACAGCTGATCGAGCACATCCGTGCCGAAGCCGCTGGCCGCATGATCACGGTCGAGCACGCGGTACTCGAACGCGAGTCGACCGCCGCACCACGGCGACGTTGAGCCAGCGGCGAACCTGCGGCTCACGCGGCAGGCAGCCGCGAACCCTTCCATGCATAGAAGGCAATGTAGAGATAACACAGCGCCGGCAGCAGGAACGACAGCTGCAGGCCATGATTGTCGGCAAGCCAGCCCATGGCCAGCGGAATGACCGCACCGCCGACGATCGCCATCACCAACAGGCTTGAAGCCTGTCCGGTGAGAGCTCCAAGGCGGGTGATCGCCAGCGCGAAGATGGTCGGAAACATGATGGAGTTGAACAGTCCGATGCTCACCACCGCCCACTTGGCCAGGCCACCAGTGGTGGAGACGGTGATGCCGAGCAGCAGCACCACCGCGAGCGCGAAAAGACCGAGCAGCCAGCGCGCATCCAACCGCGCCAGCAGCGCCGCGCCAAGCAGGCGCCCGACCAGCGCACCGCCCCAATAGAGCGAGACATAACCGGTGGCCTCCTGCTCGGTCATGCCCTGGCCGATGCCCGGCGAGGACAGGAAGTTGACCAGCACGCTGCCGATGGAAACTTCCGCGCCCACGTAGCAGAAGATGGCCAGCACACCCAGTCGCACATGGCGGTGGCGCAGGACGTCCCACGGCCGGCTTCGCGCGCCGGTGCGTTCCTCCACGCCGGGAATGGCGGGAAGACGGAACATCCAGATCGCTGCCGCCAGCAGGAACAGGACCACGGCCAGGCCGAAGTACGGCAGCTGCACCGATTGCGCTTCGGCTGCACGGTAGGCCAGTGCTTCGGCCTGCGGCAACAGCGCCAGCTGCTCCTCGCTGCGCGGCTGCGCCGACAGGATCAGCAGGCCACCGAACAACGGTGCCAGCGTGGTGCCCAGCGAGTTCATCGATTGCGCCAGGGTCAACCGGCTGGAGCTGGTGCGCTCCTCGCCCAGCAATGCCACGTAGGGGTTGGCCGCCACCTGCAGCACGGTGATGCCGGTGGCCAGCACGAACAACGCCGCCAGGAACAGCCCATAGACATGGGCGGCCGCAGCCGGCCAGAACAGCAGGGAGCCGACGCCTGCAATGGCCAGCCCGGCGACGATGCCGCGCTTGTATCCCACCGCAGCCACCAGCCGGCCCGCAGGCAGCGACATCAGGAAGTAGGCGCCGAAGAAGGTGAACTGGATGAGCATCGCCTGCACCCAGCTCAGCGCGAACGCCGCTTTCAGGTGCGGAATGAGGATGTCGTTGAGGCAGGTCAGGAAGCCCCACATGAAGAAGATGGCGGTGACCACCGCCAGTGCGCGGGTGGTGCCCTGCACGTGATGTCCTCGAACGGTCGTTACTGTGTCCATTGCTTGTCCTTCCAGTCAGTGATCGAAGCCATCCTGCGGTCATGCGTGACATTTGCAGCCATTGTGATTGTCCAGCGCTGTCAATCCGACGAATGACCTGACACCTGCGGGCTGAAAGCTGATCCGCGCAGTTTTGTTCTGCACCGCACAACACTTTCCTGCCCTCGTGTTGGCAGCGCTGTCATCCCTGCAAAACCGCTGCAGATGCCGTCGCACAAGGCGTTGTTTCCGAAGCGACGAGGTTCTGGCAACGATTTCACAGCGCACCTTGCGACCGCCGACGCGGCGCACTTCATGGCAGTTTGTTGACAACGCTGTCAAGCGTCGCTCCAATCCGGGCCACATGCAGTAGTCCGTGATTGAACGAAGCAGGATCGCCATTACCGAATTCCCTGGGGAGGGAGCTTCCATGAAGACGTACAAGGCAGTACCTCGCAAGACGATGCTCACTTCCGCGCTGCTGGCTGCGCTGGCCGCCCCGGCATGGGCACAGGACGCACCCGCCACCAACGAACAAGTCGATCCGACCACGCTCGATGCGGTGCAGGTCACCGGTATCCGCGGCAGCCTGACCTCATCGATGAACCTCAAGCGCGACAGCCAGGGCGTGGTTGACGGCATCGTCGCCGAGGACATCGGCAAGTTCCCGGACACCAACCTGGCCGAATCGTTGCAGCGCATCAGCGGCGTTTCCATCGACCGCACCTCCAGCGGCGAAGGGTCCAAGGTGACCGTGCGCGGCATTGGTCCGGACTACAACCTGGTGCTGCTGAACGGGCGGCAGATGCCGGCGTCGAATCTGGGCAACGGCGGCGGCGGCCTGTCCGGCTCGCGCTCGTTCGACTTCGCCAACCTCGCTTCCGAGTCGATCTCTGCGGTGGAGGTATACAAGACCAGCCGCGCCGACAATCCTGCCGGTGGCATCGGTGCCACCATCAACATCAAGACACTGCGGCCGCTGGAGTCCGAACCGGTGATCAGCCTTGGTCTGAAGGCGGTCAACGATTCGTCCAACGACAACCTGCCGCGGACCCTGCGCGGCTCCAACGTCACCGGTGAGCTCTCGGGCATCTTCAGCCAGCGCTACGCCGACGATCGCTTCGGCGTGACGTTCAGCGCCAGCCACCAGGAACGTGATTCCGGCTTCAACCAGGCCACCGTGGCCGAGGGCTGGGCCACGTTCAAGGGCAACGAGAGCGCGGACTGGCGGGCACTGCCGCTGCCGGGCCAGGGGTATTCCGACCGCATCACCAACCGCCCCGGCCCCGACGACGTCTACGCACGTCCGCAGAACACCGCCTACAACGTCAACGGCGTGCAGCGGCAGCGCACCAACGCGCAGGCGACGTTCCAGTGGAAGCCGGCCGACAATGTCACCACCACGCTGGACTACACCTATGTCGAGAACAAGGTGCAGCAGCAGCGCAGCGAGCTGTCGGTCTGGTTCAACTATGGTCCGGGCGACAGCATCTGGACCAACGGCCCGGTGTCCGCGCCGATCATCTACAGCGAGGACATGACCAATTCGGACGTGTCGATGGGCGGCGCCAAACTGGCCACCAAGACCGACATGCACTCGCTGGGCTTCAACGTCGACTGGGAAGTGAACGACGCGCTGGACCTGTCCTTCGATGTGCACAACGCCGAGTCGGAATCGCGGCCGGACAGTCCTTATGGCTCGGCGGGCGTGCTCGGCGTGGCCGCCTTCGTGCGTGGCACCACCACCGTCGACTACAGCGGCGACCTGCCGATCATCAACATCGCACTGCCGCCGGGCGGCGTGCAGGCCTCCGACGCACTGGTCACCGGCTCGGTGTTCCAGAACAGCTACAACAAGTCCAAGGTGCAGCAGTATCAGGGCCGCGGCACGTTCCGCTTCGCCGACTATTCGGCGCTGGACTTCGGCGTGGGCCACACCCAGGTGGAGAACCGCTCTGCCTCGGCCATCATGCAGCGCAACAGCTGGGGCGGTCTGGGCTCTCCGGCCGACTACGCCGATGACATCTGGTACGCCGACAACATGGGCAAGTACTTCAAGGCATTCTCCGGCCACAACGATCCGCGCCTGACCGGCCAGTTCCTGGTGTTCGACTTCGACCGCCTGATCGATCGCGCGGCCCAGGTCGGCACCGATTCCGATCCGGCCTGCCCGAGCTGCTACTACGCACCGACGGAGTACTCCGAGGACATCCGCACCACCGAGAAGTCGAAGAGTGCCTACCTGCAGTACCGCACCACGTTGGATTGGTCGATGCCACTGCACGTGGCCGTCGGCGCGCGCTACGAGCAGACCGAGGTGGAGTCGAATGCGCTGGTGCGCGTACCGACCGGCATCAGCTGGAGTTCGGCCAACGAGTTCAACATCGACTACGCCGCCGATCGCGGCTTCGTCGGTGGCAAGGGCAAGTACGACTACGTGCTGCCGAACGTTGATCTGAAACTGGACCTGGCCGAGACGCTGGCGCTGCGCGGCAGCTACAGCCGCACCCTGGGCCGGCCGAGCTGGACGCAGATCCAGAGCGGTCAGTCGCTGGCCGACATCGTGCGCACCCAGGGCGGCACCGGCACCCGCGGCAATCCGGGTCTGGAGCCGCTGATCTCGGACAACTTCGATCTGTCGCTGGAGTGGTACTACGGCGAGGCCAGCTATGCCTCCGTGGGCTTCTTCCGCAAGAACATCAAGAACTTCATCAGCGACACCATCGTGCGCGAGAACGCCGGCACCCTGCATACGCCGGTCGGTGGCGCGTACTGGAACGAGGCACTGGCATCGGGCTGCGGCACCACCGACATGCCCTGCATCCGCGACTACATCTTCACCAACCATGCCGGGGATCCCGGCGTAACCTATACCGGGCGCAATTCGGCCGGGCAGATGACCGGCACCATCGTCGGCCAGCCCAACGACCCGGTGGCCGGTTTCGACATCACGGTACCGGCCAACCAGCACTCGGATCACCTCGACGGCTGGGAAGTGGCGGTGCAGCACCTGTTCGGCCAGTCCGGCTTCGGCGTGGCCGCGAACTACACCAAGGTGAAGTCGGGGCTGACGTTCAACAACCTCAGCCTGGGCGACCAGTACCCGATGATCGGCCTGAGCGATTCGGCCAACGTGGTCGCGTTCTACGACAAGAACGCCTGGCAGATCCGCGCGGCCTACAACTGGCGCGACAAGTTCCTCAACGGCATCGGTGGCCAGGGCCCGAACCCGAACTACACTGCCGCGTACGGTCAGCTCGATCTCAACATCAGCTACGCGGTCAGCGAACAGCTGACGCTGAGCCTGGAAGCAATCAACCTGACCGACGAGACCATGCGCACCTATTCGCGGCACACCAACATGCTGCGTTATGCCACCCAGACCGGTCCGCGCTACATGTTCGGCGTCCGCTACAAGTTCTGACCGGCGCCGGAGGGCTCGTGGAGCCGGGTTCATGCCCGGCCCACGCCGCACGGGTGCATGATGCGCGGACCCAAGGCCGCCGGGCACGGGCCCGGCTCTCCATCACGACCAGGATGTCCACGCATGCTGCCCCACCCCCGACCCATCGATGACGTGCGGGACCTGGACCCGGATGAGCTGCCGGCCCGGCTGCACACCTGGACCACGCCGAAGGTGATCCGCGGGCTGGTCGCGCACTGGCCCCTGGTCGCGGCCGCGCGCCGCTCGCCTGCGGAGGCGGTTGCGCACCTGGCCGCGTTCGACCACGGGCAGATGCCGGTGACCGCGACCACGGCAGCACCCGACGCCGGCGGCCGGCTGTTCTACAACGCGGACATGAGCGGCTTCAACTTCCGCCGCGAGCAGGTACCGTTGAAAGTGGTGCTGGCCACGCTGCTGAAGTACGCCACCGATCCGGCGCCGCCATCGATCTACGTGGCATCGACGACGCTGGACAGCTTCCTGCCCGGCTTCACCCGGGCCAATCCGCTGCAGCTGGGCGTGGACGAACCTCTCAGCAGCATCTGGATCGGCAACCGCTCGCGCATTGCCGCCCATCAGGACGTACCGGACAACCTGGCATGCGTGGCGGCCGGGCGCCGCCGGGTGACGCTGTTCCCACCGGACCAGATCGACAACCTGTACATCGGCCCGCTCGATTTCACTCCCGCAGGGCAGGCGATCAGCCTGGTCGATTTCCACGCACCTGACCTTGATCGCTTTCCGCGCTTCCCGCAGGCGCTGCAGCAGGCGCTGGTGGCCGAACTTGAACCGGGCGATGCGGTCTTCATCCCTTCACTGTGGTGGCACCACATGGAAGGTCTGGAAACATTCAATGTGCTGGTCAACACCTGGTGGCGGCCGGTGCCGGCCTGGATGGACTCGCCGATGAATGCCCTGATGCTGTCGATCCTGGCCCTGCGCGGATTGCCCGCGGCACAGCGCGCGCAGTGGCGCGCGATGTTCGACCACTATGTGTTCGCCGACAGCGAGGCGGCGACCGCACACATCCCGATGCAGGCGCAGGGTGTGCTGGGAACGCTCGACGCAGCCGCGGCCGCGCACGTGCGCCAGACCCTGCTGCGCCGCCTGCAGCGCTGAGGCCGCCGGTCGCGCCGGGCTTCACCCGCGCCGACGCCGTTTCTGGCGATAATGCTGCCTGCATTCCGCCTGCGCCTGCCCGCATTGCGGTCCCCCCCGCCCCATCCTGCTCCGCATGCGCCTGATTTCGCCCCGCCTCAACCTGGGCAAGCTGATCCTGGCCCTCGCCCTGCTCAGCGCCATCATCGCCCTGGCCAATACACTGCTGGCCAGCTACCGCGTGCAACGCGACCAGCTGGTCGGCAACACGCTGGAGGCCAACCGCGTCTATGCCAGCAAGCTGGCCGAGACGACCCAGAACTTCCTGCTGTCCGCCCAGCAGCAGCTGGCCTACAGCGCGACCCGGCTGGGCGAGGCGGACATGGATCCGCGCCAGGCGCAGGGCGAAGCCAGCCGCCTGCAGCTGCAGTCGAGCAGCTTCAATTCCTCGCTGGTCGTGGATGCCGATGGCCTGGTGATCGCCACCTCGCCCCAGACGCTGCAGCTCCAGGGCGAGATCCTGCACAGCGCGGGCAACAATGCGGCACTGGCCTCCCGTCAGCCGATGATCAGCGATCCCTACCAGTCGGCCACCGGCAAGCTGCTGGTCTCACTGTCGCATCCGATTTTCGACGGCCAGGGCCGGTACCGCGGCTATATCAGCGGCACCCTGTACCTGCGCCAGCGCAGCGCGCTGCATACGCTGCTGGGTACGCATTACTATCGCGACGGCTCGTATCTGTATGTGGTCGACCGCCATGGCCGCCTGCTGTACCACGTCGAAGGCGAGCGGGTGGGCGACTATGTGGTCGGCAATCCGGCGGTGACGGCGGTGATCCACGGTGAGCGGGGAGCGCAGCAGGTACGCAACAACCGCGGTGTATCGATGCTGGCCGGCTATGCCCCGGTCGCTGTCACCGGCTGGGGCATCGTCGCCCAGCGGCCCACCGAAGCCACCCTGCAACCACTGTCGCGGCTGATGTCGGCGGTGATCTGGAACGCGATCCCGCTGGGTGTGTTGTCACTGGTGATCACCTGGTGGTTCGCCCGGCGCATTTCGCTGCCGCTGTGGCAGCTGGCGCGCAACGTGCAGGCCGGCGAGGACACGGGCAACGCGATCAGCCATGTCAACGGCATCCGCGCCTGGTACTTCGAGGTTGCCCAGCTCAAGCATGCGGTGCTGCACAGTTTCAACGCACTGCAGGATCGGATCGGCACGCTCAACCGCGCCAGCCGCACCGATCCGATGACCGGTCTGTTGAATCGTCGCGGGCTGCAGCATGCGCTGGATGCGCTGCAGGCGCAGGGCATTCCCTTCGCGATCCTGGCGCTGGACATCGATCGCTTCAAATCGATCAACGACGGCCATGGGCATGACGTCGGTGATGCCGTCATCGTCCATATCGCCGAGCAGATGCGCCGCCACTCGCGCGAGAGCGATCTGTTGTGCCGCGCTGGCGGCGAGGAGTTCCTGCTGCTGTTGCCGGGTATCGGTACCGAGCCTGCGCGCCAGGCCGCCGAGCGCCTGCGCCAGCACATCGCCGATCACCCCTTCGCACCGGTCGGCACGATCACGGTGTCGCTGGGCGTGGCCCATTTCCCCAGCTTCCATGCCGATGCCGAGCAGGCCCTGCGCCTGGCCGACAAGGCCCTGTACCTGGCCAAGGAACAGGGGCGCAACCGGGTAATCGTCTACCCCCACGCAGACTGAAGCGCAGGCGCGCGGGCTACGCCAGCCGGTGGCTGGCGGCATAGGGCGGCGTGTCCGGATAGTCGCCACTGGCGAAGCGGGCCTGCAGGGCCTGCCACCAGCCAGGATCGAACAGGTGCCGATAGTGCTCACGTACGGCCGCCAGTTCGCCGACCGGCAATCCCATGAAGGGACCGAAGCGTTCGGGGAACACATCGCGCGGGCCAACATGGAACCAGGGCTCGTCGGCCATCGCCTCTTCCGGCGAGCTCGGCTGCGGCCAGGCACGGAACACACAGTCGCTGACCAGGCACAGTTCGTCGTAATCGTAGAACACCGCACGGCCGTGACGTGAAACACCGAAATTCTTCGGCAGCATGTCACCGGGGAAAATGTTGTTGCGCGCCATGTCGGTGATCGCCTGCGCGTAGTCGCGCACCGCAGCGCGCACCGGCTCTGCGCCCTGCTCGCGCAGGTACAGGTTCAACGGGCGGAAACGGCGCTGCACGTAGCACAGCGCCACTTCCACTTCGTCGCCATCGACGCGGATGCTCTGCGCGCACTGGCCCAGCAGTTCGTCAAGCAGCGCCGGCGCAAAGCGGTCGCGCGGGAAGCGCAGGTGCCGATAGGGTTGCGCGTCCAGCAGGCGGCCGACACGGTCCAGGTTGAACACCAGCGCGTACTTCTCTTCCACCTGCTGCCGTGACATCGCCTTCGGCCAGGCGAAACGATCGCGGATGAGTTTGAACACGAGCGGATAGCTGGGCAGGGTGAACACGGCCATGACCATGCCGGGGGTGCCTTCGGCGTGGACCAGGCGCTCGTGTGGATGTTCGTTGAAATGGCGGAAGAAGGTGCGGTAGCGCTCGGTCTTGCCCTGCTTGGCACGGCCCAGCACGGTGTAGATTTCGTCGATCGGCTTGCCCGGCAGCAGGCTGCGCAGGAACACCACGGCGTCGCCGACGGTGGCCAGGTCGGCCTGGAAATAGCTGCGCGACACGCCGAACAGGTGGGCGACGTCGCGGCGACGGGTCAGCACTGCATCGGCACGCAGGCCCTGTTCGTCGTTGACCAGCGCGATCACGCAGGGCGAGAAGCGATGCTCGCCGAAGACGCGCCCTACCAGATAGGCGCGACGCTCGCGGTAGAACACGGTATCCAGCAGTTCGATGCTGCGTACCGGCGTATCGCCCCAGTGCGCAAGATCATCCTGCAGCCGTACGGCGATGGCGGCGGCACAGCGCAGCTGGTGCGCATAGGGAACATCGAAGCGATAGTCAGCCAGCACCCGCTGCAGCGCCTCCACCGGGCGCGTCGGCGAGACCGCATAGGTGTGGCGGGCGACCGGATGGGTGATCGCATCGGACGGCTCGACATCGAAGGCGATGAACTCCACCGCCGGGTCCACGCCGCGGGTGGCGAACAGCCGCCGCGACAGCGTGTTGTAGAAGGTCTTGTACAGCTCGGCGTCGATCAGCCCCTGCAGCAGTGCGCTGTAGGCGCCGTGCACCTGCAGCCACAGCGAGCGCTCGCCGATCGCCTCGCCGGCAAGCCGGCGCAGTGCATCCATCTGCTCGGCGATGCACAGGTCGTACAGGGCGATGCGCTCGACGGCGTCCTGGCGGGCACCGCTCCAGTCGCGCTGCTCGAAGCGCTGCCGCGCGCGGGCGGTGATCGCCGCGAAGCGGGCATGGTACTGCTCGAATCCATCGCGGATGGCGCCGGCGATGCGCGGCGCCAGCTCGGCAGCGATGTCAGGCGTGGACATGCAGGGCTCACCGGAGAAGATGGCTCAACCATACGCCAGCGTGGGGTGGAATGGGTAGAGCCGGGCCATGCCCGGCTCCAACAGGCATCGGCTCAGATGGCCAGCTCGGCCTCCACTTCCTGCACCTTGCGCCGGGCCAATGCCAGATTGGATTTGCTACGGTCCAGCACGATGTAGAAGAACAGGCCCTTCTTCCTGGCCACCGGGCGCATGATGTGGTACGCCTTGCCCAGCGAGATCAGGATGTCCTCGATGCTGTCGTTGAGGTTGAGCGACGCTGCGGTTTTCATCTTCGCGCGGATCACTTCGGTGTTGCCGGCTGCCGCCACTTCCATGTCCATCCCCGCACCGGCTTCGCCCAGCAGCATGCCGCTTTCATAGTCGACCAGCGCCACGGCCTGCGCGCCATCGATACCCATCAGTGCATTCAACGATTCAGTCAATCCAGACACGTTGCACCCCTTGTCGGTGTAGGTTCGAGCCCCTCGTTCCCCTGCGGCCGGGCTCACGGTCCGCCGAGTTCGGCCAGGATCGCCTGGCCACATTCCCTGCTCTGCCACAGCACCTGGCCGATCACGCTGCGCTGGTCGCAGGCTGCCATCAGCAGCAGCGGCACACGCCCTTCACCGTGAATGGCCAGCATCAGCACCTTGCCGCCCGCGGCTTCCAGCATCAGCGTCTGCAGGTCTCCCAGGACCAGCTCGCGCCCTACTGCTGCCGCCAACGCCAGCATTGCGCTGGTCATCGCGGCCAGGCGTTCACCACGCCCTTCGGCGCCGGCGCTGACCAGCGCGAAGCCATCGACACTGGCCAGCACCACGGTGCGCACCCCTTCCACCCGGTGCTGCAGGTCCTGCAGCAACGGCTGCAGGCGTTCGCGCTGGCGTGCATCGGGCAGCAGTGCGGCCTGTCCGTCAGCCATGCGCGGTCACCAGCGCGTACGCTTCGATCTCGCTCATCAGCACATCCATCAGCAACAGCCCCTGTTCGCGGTCGCGCGCATCCAGCGGCAGCAGCGGCAGCGGTTGGCCGTCGATCTGCGCATGTGCTGCCCAGTGTTCCATCGCGGCCGCCGGTGCCTGGTCCAGATGGGTCACCGCCACCACCAGTGCCAGCGCCGGTCCGAACGGCCGCAGCACCTGCAGGTAGCCGTCCAGTTCGGCAGCCACGCCGGCACGTCGGCCATCCAGCAGCAGCACCGCGCCGCGCGCGCCCTGCAGCAGGATCGGCCACAGGAAATCAAAACGTTGCTGACCCGGCGTACCGTACAGGCGGAGACGCTCGCCATTGGGCAGATCGATGTCGGCGTAGTCGAGCGCCACCGTGGTCGATGCCTTGTCGGCGCCAAGCCGATCGCTGTTGGCGACGTCGGTGTCCACCACCGTGCCGGCGGCGATGCTGCGCACCAGCGTCGACTTGCCGCTGCCCATGCCACCCAGCACGACCACCTTGTGCTCACGCATTGCGTTCGCTCCCGCGCAGGTGGCGCCACAGCCGGGCCAATAGCCCGCTGTCGTTGCCCGTGCCGCGCATGACCGTCACCGTCACCGTCGCCGCAGGCGCCGGTTGCAGCTGCGCATAGCCACACAGATAAGCGGCGTGCACGAAATCGCGTACTGCAGCCTGCGGAAGGTCGAGCAGCACGGCACACTCGTCCACCGTACAGGCGCGCTTGAGCAGCAGCGAGCACAGGCGGAAGCCATCGTGATCGTGGCCCAGTACGCGGAAGTCAGGCCAGCGCAGCAGTTTCACCGAGGCGACGCGCAGGCGCTCGTCCAGGGCCTGCCAATGCGGGCTGCGCTGCGCCCACTGCCACAGCAACGGGCGCAATGGCTGCCGGGTGCGATCTGCCGCCTGGGCCTGCAGCTGCGCTGCTGTCAGCGCATCGAGCCAGAGCTGTTCGAACCCCCGCGCAAGGCGTTCGACCAATGCCACGACGGGCTCGTGCAGTGCGATGGCCTGGTCCTGCTCCAGGTCCAGCAGCAGCAGGGGCGCAGCGGCATCCCCCAGCAGCGCGTATCCCTGCCGCAGTGGCAAGCGCTCGCGCAGCAGGCGGGTGATCGCGTGTGCACCATCGGCCAGGCGGATCGGCGCGGGCACGTGTGGAATTACGGGTTCCGGTGGGCGCTGCATGCCACGCAGTGCGCGGCCGATGGCGCCGTCATCGAGCACACGCTGCTGGCCATCGCCGTCGCGCAGCTGGCCACCGGGATCTTCGATCCAGCACTGCAGGCGGGGCCGCTGCTGGCGCATGCGCAGGGCCGCGTTGCGCAATGCGGGCGTATCGCGGATGACCAGCAGATCACAGTCGTCCAGATCCTGGCTGCGGCGGATCTGGCTGTCAGGCAGGGCCGAAGCGATGCGCAGGCGCCTGAGCAGGGCCTGCTCTCCCTGGATATCGGTTCCCACTACCAGCACGCGTGCCATCCGTGTTCCCCGTGCGACCGCCTCCCCGGCGATCTCGCGTCGCCAAGGCTAGGTCATCGCCCGCGGCATCCGTCGTGATCGACCGCTCAGATTGACAGTGCCCGCGCCTACGCACGCATCGGTTCTGCGACGGCCATCGCGGGCAAGTTTCATGCCGTGTTGACGGCATTCCGACAGCTGACGGAAGTCACGTTTTCATCGCTTGGGGTCAGATCCCTTTTGCATGGCAAAAAGGGGATCTGACCCCGGAGCCAAAAAGAAACCCGCGCCGAAGCGCGGGTTCCGGGGTCACGACCGAACGGCGATGGATCAACCGCGCAGCTGCTCCAGCGCGGCGTTGAAGGTCGCGCTCGGGCGCATCGCCTTGCTGGCCTTTTCCACGTCCGGACGGTAGTAGCCGCCGATGTCCACGGCCTTGCCCTGCACTGCGATCAGCTCTTCGACGATCTTCTGCTCGTTGTCGGTCAGGGCCTTGGCCAGCGGGGCGAAGCGTGCCTTCAGTGCGGCGTCCTCGTCCTGCGCGGCCAGGGCCTGCGCCCAGTACAGCGCGATGTAGAAGTGGCTGCCACGGTTGTCGATGCCACCGAGCTTGCGCGAAGGCGACTTGTCGTTGTCCAGGAACTGGCCGTTGGCTTCGTCCAGCGCCTTGGCCAGCACACGGGCTGCTGCATTGTCGTAGCGGTTGCCCAGATGCTCCAGCGACGCTGCCAGCGCCAGGAACTCACCGAGCGAATCCCAACGCAGGTAATCCTCTTCGACGAACTGCTGTACATGCTTGGGGGCCGAGCCGCCGGCACCGGTTTCGAACAGGCCACCACCGGCCATCAACGGCACGATCGACAGCATCTTGGCGCTGGTGCCCAGCTCCATGATCGGGAACAGGTCGGTCAGGTAGTCACGCAGCACGTTGCCGGTCACCGAGATGGTGTCTTCGCCCTTGCGGATGCGGGCCAGCGAGAACGCGGTGGCTTCCACCGGCGGCAGGATGCGGATGTCCAGGCCGGCGGTGTCGTGGTTCTTCAGGTACTGCTCGACCTTGGCAATGACCTGCGCGTCATGGGCGCGGGCAGCGTCCAGCCAGAACACGGCGGGGGTGCTGCTGAGGCGCGCGCGCTCGACCGCCAGCTTGACCCAGTCCTGGATCGGGGCGTCCTTGGTCTGGCACATGCGCCAGATGTCACCGGCCTCCACCGCGTGCTCGAACACCACGCTGCCCGCGTCATCGGTGACCTTGACCACGCCGTCGGCGGCGATCTGGAAGGTCTTGTCGTGCGAGCCGTACTCTTCGGCCTTCTGCGCCATCAGGCCGACGTTCGGCACCGAGCCCATGGTGGCCGGGTCGAAGGCGCCGTGCGCCTTGCAGTCGTCGATGACGGCCTGGTAGACGCCGGCATAGCAGCGGTCCGGGATGACCGCCTTGGTGTCCTGCAGCTTGCCTTCGGCATTCCACATCTTGCCGGAGTCGCGGATCATCGCCGGCATCGAGGCGTCGACGATCACGTCGCTCGGCACGTGCAGGTTGGTGATGCCCTTGTCCGAGTTGACCATGGCCAGGCCTGGGCGCTGCGCGTATTCGGCCTTCAGGTCGGCTTCGATGGCGGCGCGGGTGGCCTCCGGCAGCGTCGGCAGGCGCGCGACCAGGTCTCCGATGCCGTTGTTGGCATCGAAACCGGCCTGCCGGATGGCGTCGGCGTGCTTGGCCAGCACGTCCTTGTAGAACTCTTCCACGACCACGCCGAACATGATCGGGTCGGAGACCTTCATCATGGTCGCCTTCAGGTGCAGCGAGAACAGCACGCCCTGGCTCTTGGCATCGGCGATCTGCGCGTCGATGAAGGCAGCCAGCGCCTTGCGGCTCATCACGGCGGCATCAACGATCTCACCGGCCTTGACCGCGGTCTTTTCCTTCAGCACGACGGTGCTGCCGTCATTGCCATGGAAGGTGATCTTCAGGGTGCCGGCGTTGGCGAGGGTTGCCGACTTTTCGCTGCCATAGAAGTCGCCCGCGTCCATGTGCGAGACGTGCGACTTCGAATCGGCGGACCAGGCGCCCATGCGATGCGGATGCTTGCGGGCATAGTTCTTCACCGACAGCGGCGCGCGACGGTCGGAGTTGCCTTCGCGCAGCACCGGATTCACCGCGCTGCCCTTGACCTTGTCGTAGCGCGCCTTGTAGTCGCGCTGCTGGTCGTCGGCCGGCGTTTCCGGGTAATCCGGCAACGGATAGCCCTGGTCCTGCAGCTCCTTGATGGCCGCCTTCAGCTGCGGCACCGAGGCGGAGATGTTGGGCAGCTTGATGATGTTGGCGTCCGGCGTGGTCGCCAGCTGGCCCAGCTCGGCCAGGTCGTCACTGACCTTCTGCTCCTCACCCAGCAGTTCCGGGAACTGCGAAAGAATGCGCCCGGACAGCGAGATGTCGCGGGTTTCCACCACGATGCCAGCGGTGGCGGTGTAGGCATCGACGATCGGCAGCAGCGACTGGGTGGCCAGGAACGGGGCTTCGTCGGTCAGCGTGTAGAGAATCTTGGACATGGGGGACTTGGACTCTGTAGCAGTGCTCAGGGAAAGCCCGGCGGCAGCGCCGGACCACGTGCAACCGTGTCTCGCGCGGGGCTTGGCCCCACGCTTTCCCCCGTCGCCGTCAGGGTGGGCGCGCGGCGGGGAAACCCCTGCATTGTCGCGTTTTCAGCCGCGCGGGGCAAAGCCGCGCCATACGCGCCGGTACTGCAACGCAGTGATTCACCCGGCTGGGGGTGTCACGCAAAAAAAAAGACGCAGCCTCGCGGCTGCGTCCATCGTGAGCCCTGCCGGGAGAGAGTCGGCAGGACTTACTTGACCTCGAACTCCTGCGGCGTTCCGGCCGCCTTACCATCAACCATGACTTCGGCGCGGTACTTGCCGGCCGGCCAGCCATTGGCATTCTTGAAGGTGATGTTGGTGGTCTCGGCACCGCTGGTGTTCAGCGTGGCATTCTGCTCGCCGGCGACCTGACCGTCCTGGAAGGTCAGCTTGGCGCCGACGTTGACGTTGTTGGCAGCACCGTCTGTGCGGACCGACACGATCACATCGTCCTTCGGCGCGAACAGTGCTGCCGGAGCGACGGACTTGTCCGCTGCCGCCGTCTTGCCGACGGAGACGGAGGAGACGGCTACTGCCGCCTCAGACATCGGCGGCGGCGCGCCGGTCATCGGTGCCGGGGCCGTTTCGGCCGGGGCGGTGGCAGCGGGCGCTGCATTGCTGTCGGTCGACTCTTCCTTCTTCTTGCAACCCACCAGGGCGACGCTGCCCAACAGGGCGGTCAGCAGGGCGGTCTGGAGCGGCGTGGTCTTGATCATTCGGTGTTCCTCCCAGGATTGTCGGATGGCGTGCGGGCGCGGCCGGCTTACTTCGGTGGCAGTTTCAGGGTCTGGCCAGGGAAAATCTTGTCCGGGTCATCAAGCACGTCCCGGTTGGCTTCGAAGATCTTCTTCCAGGCATTGGCGTCGCCAAGATGCGCCTTGGCGATCTTCGACAGCGAGTCCCCCTTCTGCACGGTGTAGGTGCCGCCGCTGACCACCTCGGCGGTGCTGTCCACCGAGCCGCTGACGCCGGAGAAGTCCGCCTTCGGTGCCTGCTGGGCGGTACTGTCGACGCTGGCGCTGACGCCGGAGAAATCAGCTTTCTTCTCGGTACTCATCCACAACTCCCGTCTGCATGACTACGTGGTTCGCACGGTGCCATGGCGGTTGTTAAATGGGGATGGTGCAGATGTGAAGCCGCCCCCCCGGGGGGCTGAACAATCGGGAGATGGACACCCCCTGCCCGCTGCTCCACCGGTAGCGCCGGGCCATGCCCGGCGGCGGTGGCTGGGGCCGCTGCGCTCGCCGGGCGTGGCCCGGCGCTACCGTAACGCCTGCGGGGGATCGGTGGGGCCGCTGCGCTCGCCGGGCGTGGCCCGGCGCTACCGTAACCGCCTGCGCGGTTACTGGCGCAGCTCGCGGTAGGTCGCGGCCGGGGCCGCGATGCCGGGGCTGGCGCGCCATGGATTGATGTCGAGGCCGCCGCGACGCGTGTAGCGCGCTTCCACTTCCAGCCACTGCGGCCGGCAGCGCGCGGAGACCTCGCTGAAGATCCGCTCCACGCACTGCTCGTGGAATTCCGCGTGCTCGCGGTAGCTCACCAGATAGCGCAGCAGGCCGGCCCGGTCGATCTTCGGCCCCCGATAGCGCAGGCTGACCGTGGCCCAGTCCGGCTGGCCGGTAACCGGGCAGTTGGATTTCAGCAGCGCGGAGACCAACGTCTCCTCCACCGGCTGCGCAGCGTCGGCCGAGAGGAAGTCCGCCTGCGGGGGGCCGTAGCAGTCGATCTCCAGGTCCAGGCCGTCGATGGATTCGCCCAGCGGTACCGGGCGCAGTTCGGGCAGGCCGAACGCCACCTGCACGGGTGCGCCGGCACAGGCTGACAGATCGTCGACAAGACGCGCATGCAGTGCCTCGGCACTGTCGATGCGGCTGCTGTTGAGGGAATTCAGGTACAGCTTGAACGACTTCGATTCGATCAGGCACGGCGAGGTGCAGGGCACCTGCACGGTGGCGACGGCCACCTGCGGCTTGCCACGCGGGTCGAGCCAGCTCAGCTCGAACGCATGCCAGCGATCATGGCCGACGAACGGCAGCGCGGTGTCGTCGAGGCCGATCTCGGCGCGGGCGGCGCGGCGGGGGATGGGAAACAGCAGGCCGGGATCGTACTGCGACGGGTAACTGACCTCGCGACCGAGGCTGGAATCCTGGGGGGTGTTCATGGGGCCATTGTATCGCGACGGCGCTGGGCCTCCGGCCGGGCCGGCCAACGGCGGAGCCCCTCCGTGGTGGTTTTGTCGGTTGGTCGTGGAAGGCGGTCTCTCGGCTTGGCCG